>JAHFDV010000139.1:3965-11877 GCA_023248815.1 Myxococcales bacterium | reverse complement strand
GATTCGTCCTCTTGACCTCCGAGCACGCGCCCCATGTTTCCGTGAGTGAAGCGCCCGCGATGCTCGTCGGAATGGCAATGGGACTGCAAAATGCGCTCGTCACGCGTATCTCCGGCTCCGTCGTGCGCACGACGCAGCTCACGGGCGTCGTGACGGATCTTGGAATCGAGGCTGCGCGTTGGGCGCGCTATTTTCGAGCGCGCGAAGGCGAGAAGCGAAAGCTGCGCCTCACCTTTTCGCGAACGAGCGCAGAGCGTCCTTCGTCGGCAAAGTCGGTCCTCCTTTTGACGATCTTCTTTTCGTTCGTGATCGGCAGCGCAGCGGGGGCTCTACTCGCTCTTCGTTATGGCTCGCGATGTCTTTTCATCGTCGTCACAGGGCTCGTCGCGGGCGCGATCTATGCGGCGGTTTCAGGAACCACGATGATCCGAAGGCGCGCCGTCACGAAGGAGTAAAAGAATCCATGCTGCGCCGAGCGCGCATCGTCGCGCCGCATGGCGAGCGCGGTTCAATCCCCAGCCGAATCTCAGAAGCGACCGCTCCACTGGATGCTGCCCGGTCCGACGGTAGGAAGCGCAATGCTCTTCTCTTCTTTTTCCGAATGGCCGGTGAGCAGGAACACGACGGTTCCCACGAGGCCGACGCCGCCGGCAATGAATCCGATCGTCGAGACGGTGCCGAAGGTCTTGCCGTTGTCGACGGTGTCTTGGCTCTCTTTCGGGCAAACCTTGTCTGCATTGCAGGCGGTCTTGAGGTCGTTCGACTTCGCGAGGGCAAGCACGCCGAAGACCGTTCCGACGGCGACGCCAGCGCCCGTTACTGCAATCGATAGGTAGAGAGGCGCGCGACTCGACGAGGAAGTCGCGGCGGGCGGCGGCGGAGGAGCGACGGTCGTTGCTGGAGGCGGCGTCGTGACGACGGGGGCGACAGTCGGCTCGGGAATGCTCGGATCCTTTTGCAGATCGATCTTGATCGATTTTGCCTCGGCCTCCTTCACTGTCACTTGCTGATTCACGGTGAGGTAACCGGGCGCCGAAACCTGAATGCTTCGCGTACCGGGATCCGTCGGGCGGCTCGTACCGAGGTTCGCAACGGGAACGTTCTGACCATCGATCGTCACGGTGAGCACTGCACTGCTCGGCGCATCGACGGAGATCGTGAGCTGCGGAATCCTCGGCCGAACTTCGGCGAGCAACGTGGCGGCGCGCTTCTGCGCTGCTGCAAACGCTGGTGGCGCATTGGGGGCCAACGCGTCGCGCGTCACGCGATTCAGTGTCTCGGATCCTTCGACGAGCTTGCCGAGCTTCACCTGGCACTCACCGAGGCGGCCCTGCGTGGTTGGCGCATGAAAGAGCTTCTCGGCGCGAGCGAGCTTGTCGATCGCTTCATCGCACTTGCCGGAGTCGGCAAGCTTGACGCCCTCGGTTCCGAGCGCGCGCGCAGCGGAGATGTCTGCAGCGGACGACTCCTGTGCAAACGAAGTTCGAACGCAAAGAGTGAGAGCGAGGGTCGAAGAAAGCAGAATGGCGCGCATGAGATCTCCAGAGACGAGCGAACGTTGCGTGAACGTCTCGGATGGTATCCCTGAATCGCCCGAACGATCAGCCGAAAGCGAGCGCTCAGTATCCGAGATCAGGATCGTCTTTCGACGAACGCTTCTCTTTCGGAAGCACGCCGATCTGCGGCGCAAGCGGCTTGCCTTTTTTTCCTGGGCCGTGGGGCAAGACGCGAGCGGGGGAGTTGCTCGCATCGGAGCTCGGCACGAGCGCTGCGGATGCGACCGCTCCTGCCGACGGGATTTGCGCGGAAGGATTCGTCGCGTACGCACTCGGAGCCGTCAGGCGAGCCTGTGCGGGGTCATTCGCGACCCCCGTTGTGCTCGTATTTGCTGCGCCTTCGGGCGTCGAATACGATGCTGCGGTTCCGTTTCCACGGAGAACGAACGCGGTTCCGGCAGCAAGGAGAGCTGCGGCAATGACCGCGAAGATCCAAGGTTGCGCGCTTCGCCTCGCGCGTTGCGCCGGCTGCGTCGGGGCAGCGAAATTGATGTGCGTCGTCGGCGGGGGGACACTGCGGACATCGAGGCGTCCCGTCGTCATTCCGACCGAGTTCAAAGTAGAGACGGCGCGCTCGACGCTGATGCGAGCACGCTTCGGCGCAAACGGAAGAAGTGCAATCGCCAGCTCCGCGACGTCGTGAAAGCGCAGCTCGCGATCTTTGGCGAGGCATTTGCTGACGATGGCAGCGAGCGCGTCCGGCACGTCGGGACGAGTCTCGAGGAGGGACACGGGTTCGCGTTCGAGGACCGCGCGACAAACTTCTGCGACGGACGTTCCCGTGAAGGCGGTCGTTCCTGTGAGGAGCTCATAGAGCGTCGCCCCGAGCGCCCAAATATCCGTGCGAGGATCGAGCTCGTTCGGCATGCGCATTTGCTCCGGCGCCATGTAGACCGGCGTGCCTTCCGGCCCATCAGGCTGCTCGTGGGCTTCGGTTGCGATCGCGTCGCCGACGAGAGCTTGCCGCGAGATCCCGAAGTCGATGATCTTGACGATGTTGACGCCGTGAACGGTCTCGAGGAAGAGGTTGTCGGGCTTGATGTCGCGATGGACGATTCCGAGAGCGTGCGCGACGGCGAGGCCTTCGCAAACCTGGAGCGTGTAGTCGACCGCGTCGGAGATGGAGAAACCCGTTCCGTCGGAGATGAGCGTGCCGAGATCTTTGCCGCTCATGTGTTCGAACACCATGAAGGGCGATCCGTCTTCTGCGCGGCCGACGTCGAGGACGGAAGCGACGTGCTCGTTTTTGATCGCGACGGATGCCTTGGCTTCGAGCAAGAAACGTTTCGCGATTTTGCGATCTCGAGAGACCTCGGGGCGCATGAACTTGAGAGCCACCGGGATATCGAGCTCGAGATGACGAGCGGCCATCACGATGCCGACGCCGCCTTCACCGAGCTCGTGCTCGATGAGATACTTGCCGCTCACGACCTTGCCGACGGCGAACGAGCTTCCGTCGGGGGGAATCGACCCCAGCGGATCGGTATTGGGCTCAGGAGGGAACGCGGACATCTTCGTTCGTTTTATCGAGGGGACTAGAGGAGCCTCGATTAGTATCGCACAACTATGAAAGCTCGTGTTGCCGCGCTTGGATGTTCTTTGCTCTTCTCGTTGACCGCTGCCTGTAACTCCATTTCGGGAGTGAACGACTACTCGGTCGGCTGCTCCAAGAACGTTGACTGCACGGGTGACTACCAGGTGTGCGACAAGACCGAGCATCGCTGCGTGAGCCTCAAGTCCGCGGAATGCGAGACGGTATTGGCCGGTAATTTCGAGACGAAAACGCTCTACGGTGGGGATCTCTGGAAGGACGACAATGCGATCATCCTCGGGTCCATCATTCCGCTCAAAGGTGGGGACGCGACGACCGGACTGCCACTCGCCAAATCGCTCGCGCTTGCGGTCGGCGAGCTGAACAAAAGCGGAATTTTTCCGAGCGGTGACTCCGTTGGAAAGCGCCCCCTCGTCGTAGTCGCGTGTACCGAAACGGCGGACGACAGCAACGATCTCACGGCGCACATCCGCGCCGCCAAGCACCTCGTGAACGACCTTCACGTGCCCGCCATCTTGGGAGCTGCCTACAGTGGCGACACGCAGGATGTGGCAGATGTTGCGACCCCCGCCGGAACGCTCGTCATGTCGCCGACCGCCACGAGCACGACGCTCTCGAGCCTCGGCGATCTCGTGTGGCGCACGTCTCCGTCTGACGCCATCCAAGGCGCAGCATTGGTAGCGCTCATGCCCATCGTCGAAGCAGCGACGAAGAAGCGAGTCGTCGACGCAGGCGGCACCGTCGATCAGCTCAACGTCTGGATGATCAACAAGAGCGACTCTTACGGCGCAGGGCTCGCCGAGACCGTGAAGACCTCGCTGAAGGTGAACGGTCAAGACGTCCCGACCGCGCAAGCCGCCAAGCATTTCTCGGCAGCTCAATACGACGACACCGCAGCCGTCGACATCGCCGGAATCGTCGCCTCGCTCCCGAACATCGTCTTCCTCTTCGGAACGAACGAAGCCATCGGGCTCATGAATGCAATCGAAGCCGCGTGGCCCGCAGACAAGCCGCGCCCCACCTATCTCTACGCCGACGGCGGCCTCGTCTCCGAGGTATGGGAGATCAAGAGCGAAGACCTGCGAAAGCGAATCTTCGGCACCGTCCCCGGAACGACGGGCGCGCTCTACGACAAGTTCATCGGCGCTTACAGTCTCGACTACAACGACGCGACGTCGGGCTTCACGAGCGGAACGGCTGCGGCCTACGACGCGGCTTACGTGCTCGGCCTCGCGATTGCGGAAGGGCACTCGCAACCGATCACGGGCCAATCGATCGCGAACGGCCTGAAGAAGCTCGTCGGCGGCACGAAGACATGCGCTCCGACCGCACCGATGGAATGCGTCCCCGGAATCAACACGGCGGGCTCGCTCGTCAAGACGACCGCCGCGGGGACCGTCATCGACTACACGGGCCCCTCGGGACCGCTCGACTTCGACATCACGACAGGCGAAGCGCCTTCGGACATCCAGATCTGGTGCGTCTCGAAGATCACGAACGGCAACGACGAAGGAACGGCGGGAGCTTCCGGACTCCTCTACAGCGCAACCAGCGGCACGATCGTCGACGCCGAGGGAAACGCGGTCGGAGCGCGCTCGCTCGCCGAGGTCGTCAAAGCGAAGTGCAATCTCTGAAACACCGCATCTGCACGCAGCCCATGGTGTTTTGAAGAAGGTGGTCGTCGCAAATGGCCTCTCCCTAGAGGCATGCTATGCCGAGCCTCGTGCGCAAACGTTCTGAATCGCCGCTACTCGAGCGCGGCTTCGCCTCTTCTGCCATTTCGCATCGCAAAGGCGCCCTCCGGAAGTTCGTACGCGCTAGCAGCGTGACCATGCTCTGTGTCGTCGGCGCACTCGCCTGCGGCTCTCGAACCGAGCTCATGGGCGACCCTTTCGAAGCGGACGAGCTCTCGACCGACGCAGCGATCGATGCACCGTTCGATCGTCAGCCGCCTCCCCAAAGCTGCAAGCAAGAAGGACAGGTCGCTCCTTGCGGTTCGAACGTCGGAGAATGCCGATTCGGTACATGGCGCTGCGAGAACGGCCTGTTCGATCATTGCGAAGGCGGAGTTCTGCCCAGCCCCGAGACGTGCAACGGGCTCGATGACGATTGCGACGGCGTCGCGGACAACGGTTTCAACCTCGGCCAGGCGTGCGACGGGCCCGACAAAGACCTGTGTGCAGACGACGTGATGACGTGCGGTGGCTGCTCGCAGGGCAAAGACGATCTCGAGACATGCAATGGACGCGACGACGACTGCGACGGCATCGTCGACTCCGATTGCGAGACTGGTGGCTGCAGCCCGTCTCTTCTCGTGACCGGGTCCACGCCCTCGTCCCCCAGTTGCACCGACTTTCCCGTCGCGAAAGGCAGTGGAGGAAGAATCAACTACCCGTGCACGGGTGGAGCCGTCTCCGCGAACATCGGCAACGTTGCGTTCTCGGGCACATCCAAAAACAACCACGTCGTCCTCACCGGATCCGTCATCGACCTCGGCCCGGACGGTTGCACATGGGAGTTCACGCACCGCATCGAAGGCGATCTGCCGTCGGGGCAGCTCGCGTATTCGTATTCGGAACGCGTCGTCAAACAGAACGGCCGTCCGCGTTGCTGGTCTCCCTGTACCGAGGCCGGCTCCGTAAAAGTCACGTGGTGAAAGCGGAGCTCTCTGCCAAGCGGCACTGTCAGTGGGCGTTCGTCCGCAGGGGTAGTCCGAGGAAGCTCGCATAGCCCGCGATCGCCGCGTCGAGCGCCTTCCGTTCTCCTGATCCCAGCTTCACGAAGAGCGAGCATTCGACCTGGACGCCGCCCTTGACGAGGGTGCGCCGCCAAGTGCCAACCGCTTTCCCGTCGCGTGCGATGACGCTGCTCGAGAGCCAAAAGTTGCCTCGTGGGAGATTCGTCGCGAGCTCGGGTGGGAAGAACGCGTCGCGATCTTCGTAGGCGACGAGACTTTCATCGAAGGCAGGAAGGAGTCGCAGGGACGTTGGCTCGTGCTCGTCGTTCTCGACGTCGGCTGCATGAACCGACGCGTAGTGGGTCGCGCGGCAGATCTCGCTCTCCACGAGATGCGCTCGCAGGCGCTTCGTCGCTTCTTTGGCGTCTGTCAGCGTTTGTCCGGACCACCACGCGAAGTCGGCGATCGTCGCCGGACCGTGGCCATCGAAATACCTGAGTGCCAGCGCCTCGAGTGCCTCGTCGTGCGAGAGAACATTGGTCGAGGGTGGAATGCGATTCTCGAGGAGCGCATAGGTGAATTGCTTCCCTCGGCGAGGACCACTGCAGATCAACCCATCGAGCTCGGCGTACATCACCACGTGCGCCAACGCCTGACCCGCCACGACGATTTTCTTCGCCGCGAGGTGCTCGGCGATCTCCTCGCGTGTCAGATATTTTTCGCGTTCGAGAACGCGCTTCATCACTTCATGCGCTTTCGCGAGGAGACGCGCATCGATGCCGAGCTTTGCGTCCTGCAAAGCGAGGGTCTTGCAAATGCGCGGAGCGGTGAGTGCGAGAAGCCATCGAAGATCACGCGGGAGAACGAAGTGCCACGTAGGGCGGAGAACGTGCGTTCGGACGATGCGCCCTTCGGCGAAAGCTTCATCGATCTCGATATCGCTCTTGTTCGTGCGCAAGCCGAGCGCCCACTTTGCGCCGGCAAAATCTTGCGCCTGAACCGCGACGAGCGAGCCCACGGCTTCTTCGATCGTCTCGAACGGGGCGCCGCTCAGACGATGCATGCGAAGGCGCCTTCGTAGAAGAACGCGCAAGTCGTCGTCTTGCATGGGGCGAAGCTTAGAGCACGTTGCCTCCCCGCCGCCGGCGGACGGGACACTGCCGATTTAATTTGTCGATGGGCCTAGCGCGTGAAACGGTTACTGATGCTCCGACGACTCGTCGTGATTCTGGCTCTATTGTCCGCAATGGCCTGCGGCGGTCGTCTCGCCGGAATCGAAGGAGAGTTTGGGGATGAGAGCACTACCGACGCCTCTCCGACGACGCGGAACGCGAGCGACGCCGGTCCTCGTCCCAGTCTCGAAGTCGACGCGGACCCCCGTCTCGAAATCGAACGCGCGACGAGCTCTCCCTTTTCCGACATCAACGCGTTTCCAAGCTCTACATGCGCCGCCGAGCCTTTGGACCCCGCCATCGCACTTTTGAGCGCGGCGCCCACGGCATGCTCGCGGAACGAAGATCCAGACCACTCAGGGTGCGGCGAATGGTGCGGCGACACATTTATTTGCTCCGCGAATCTTCCCGCAGAGCTTCCGTGCACGTGCGTCGCCTGCGTGTGGAACCGATTTGGTGGCGGTATCGGGGCGTGCGGACGCGATGCATGCTGTGCGGTTACGCTGTTTCATCTCGCAGGACAATGCGCTAACTGAGCCCGGTCGCCTGCGCTTGTCGCGGGAACATCGCTCGCTTGATGCCTAACTTAGACCAGACCAGACTTGGTCCAAGTCTCTGCGGTGCCTTCGATCATGGCTTGAAGTCTCGGCGCCTCCGCGCACTCACACCTTCATGTCGCTCGCGGCATGCGATTCGGGCGATGGAGCGGCGACCTTCTTGCGGAGCTATGCTGAGACCACTGTTTCCGTCGTCGTTGCGACGTACGGGGCGGGCTATCTTGATAGGCGGGGCCATCGTCTCGTTTCGGAGGTGCTGACAAATGAGAGCTCGTACGGCGTTTCATTCGGTTCTCGCGGTCGCGCTCGGGACGAGTGCGTTCATGGCGGCATGCGGATCGGACTCGAACGAGAGCACTCCCGACGGCGGCGCGAGCGACTCGAACATAGCGAACGAT
>JAHFDV010000139.1:0-3955 GCA_023248815.1 Myxococcales bacterium | reverse complement strand
ACGATGCCTCGGACGATGGTGGCGACGCGCGCAACCTGCACCCCACCTTCACGTTCGAGTCAGGACCCGTGCGTCCAGTCGCACTTTCTCCCGACGGCACGACACTCTTCGTGGCGAACACTCCGAATGCTTCTCTGGACATTTTTGCGGTCACGGCGACGGGCCTCGCTCCCGTCGGTTCGGTGCCCGTGGGGCTCGATCCCGTTGCGGTTGCGGCGCGCACGAATGGCGAAGTGTGGGTCGTCAATCACGTCTCCGACAGCGTGAGCATCGTCGATACGACGGTCGTGCCCGCGCGAGTCGTTCGTACGCTGCTCGTAGGAGACGAGCCGAGTGACATCGTTTTCGGTGGCAACGGCAGCACTCGCGCCTTCATCACCACGGCGCATCGCGGGCAACAGCGCACCGAGCCTTCGATCGCGAGCGTCCCCGGTGCGGGCGATCCTCAGCTCACCACGCCCGGCGTAGGACGTGCGGATGTTTGGGTCTTCGATGCACTCGCTCTCGGTACGACCGCGGGCGGCACGCCGCTTTCGATCGTCACGCTCTTCGGCGATACGCCACGCGCGCTCGCGGTCACGCCAGACGGCGGCAAGGTCTATGCGGCGGTGTTCAATTCGGGCAACCAAACGATGGCGACGTCGCCGGAGCTTCCGTGTCCCGGCTTCGACGCGCCGGGCGCGAGCAAGCCCTGCGTCGTCAACGGCGTGAACGTGCCTGGAGCTCCGCCGGGACCTTCCACCAACTATGCGGGCATCAACGCTCCGCGCGTCGCGATGATCCTCAAGACCGACGCGAGCGGCGTATGGCGCGATACTTTCGGGCGCGACTGGACAGCAGCGACGGCGTTCTCTCTTCCGGATCAGGATGTCTTCGCGATCGACACCGCGACCCTCGCGACCTCGGCGACTTATCGTCATGTCGGCACGACGCTCTTCGGCATGGCCGTCAATCCCGTGAACGGCAACGTCTACGTCTCGAACACGGAAGCGAGAAATGAGCTTCGTTTCGAGGGGCCCGGAAAGTTCGCCAAGACGACGCTTCAAGGGCATCTCGCGGAATCGCGGATCACGGTTCTCGGTGAAGCCTCGGTGACGCCGCGCCACCTCAACAAGCACATCGACTACGCGACCCTTCCGGCGCCTGCTGAGACCGCTGCGCACAGCCTCGCCACGCCTCTCGACATCGTCGTCAGCGCCGATGGATCAACGCTCTACGTTTCGGCCTTCGGCTCTTCGAAGATCGGTGTCTTCCCGACGGCCGCCCTCGAAAATGATTCGTTCGATCCGAAGACGCAGAGCTCGAAATACATTTCCGTCAGCGGCGGTGGGCCCGCAGGGCTCGTCATCGACGCCGCGCGCAATCGCATCTATGTGAGCACGCGATTCGACGATGGCGTCTCGGTGATAGACCTCGCGACGGGATCCGAGACGTCGCACGTCCTTCTCACGAATCCTGAGCCGCAAGCGATCGTTCGAGGTCGACCGTTTCTCTACGACGCGCTGAAGTCTTCGTCGAACGGGGAAGCAGCATGCGCCAGCTGCCACATGTTCGGAGGGGACGATCACCTCGCATGGGATCTCGGAAATCCGGACGGCGATGTCGTCAACAATCCGATCAACATCAAGCTCAAAGTCGGCGCCCCGAACTCGATCAACGGTACCGGCAAGCCGTCACTCCTTCATCCGATGAAGGGACCGATGACGACACAGACGCTCAAGGGCACCGTCAATCACGGGCCGATGCACTGGCGGGGCGATCGCGTTGCTGGCTTCTTTGGAACGGACACGCGCACCTCACCACCGTTCGACTCCGAGCTCGCCTTCAAAAACTTCATCGGCGCGTTCAACGATCTCCTGGGCCGCGGTCCCGCGTTTTCACCTTCCGACATGCAGAGCTTCACTGATTTCGCGATGGCGATGGCAGTTTCGCCCAACGCGGTCCGCTCCCTCGACAACTCGCTCAACGCGACGCAATCCGCGGGAAGAGCTTTCTTTCTCGGATGCGATGGCCTCGATCAAAGCGGAAAGCCCGTGTCCTGCGCGAATGGCGCAGCGGCCCCAGCCGGCGCTTCGCACCAGTCGGACGGCGTCACGGTCCCGAACTTCGGTTTCACGTGTGAGGGATGTCACGTGCTCGACCCCGCCAAGGGCTTCTTCGGTACTGACGGCGAATCGACCTTCGAAGGACTCCCGCAAGTCATGAAGGTCCCGCAGCTGCGCAACCTCTACGAAAAAGTCGGGATGTTCGGCGCGCCCGCCGATGATCGGACGAACGCGGGAGACAACGGAAACAAGGGGGCGCAAATTCGCGGCGTCGGTTTCACCAACGATGGCAGCCTCGATACGCTCTTCCGATTCTTTCAGGCGACGGTCTTCAACCCGACCTCCGATGGCAAAGTCGGCTTCACCGGCGGAGATGCGCAGCGGCGCGCCGTCGAGCAATACATGTTGGCCTTCGATGGGGACCTCGCGCCCGTCGTCGGTCAGCAGGTCACGCTTCGCGCCGACAACGCGTCTGCTGCGGGCTCGCGTGTCGATCTCTTCATGACACGCGCAAGGGCGCCGTTCGTATCGAAACTGCTCGGCGGCACGACGACCGAGTGCACGCTCGTCGCGCAGGGCGTCGTCGGAGACAAGTCCGTCTCTTACGTCTTCAAGGACGGCGCGTTCACTCCCGACAACGGGCTACCTGCACTCACCGATGCCGCGCTTCGAGCCGTCGCTGCGACGCCCGGGCAAGAGGTCACCTATACGTGTATGCCTCCGGGTTGGAAGGGCTGAAGGCGAGGCTCTCCGCTTTTCCTGCGGGGCAGCATCGTGCGATTCTAGACAGCGTGAAGTCGCACGACGACACCAGCCGGATCGGAGAACGCGGGGTTCTCCGCGCGAACGTGAAGGGCGCGCTGCAGCGAGCCGAAAGCGCGCAAGCTTTGTTGCCAGCCGGAATCCTCGTCTGGATCGGTGTGCTCGGACTTCTTAGGTTCCTGGGCGCCTTCACCGGTAAAGAGGGAGCATTCATGCTCGGCGGGCTCGGGATCCTCGCCGTCGTTCAGACGAACGTGTTGTCGTGGCGCCTCGCGTTCCGTTGCCCACGGTGCAAATCGAGACTGAGCCCCGCAGAAGCGAAGTTCGTCCATGAATCGCACCGTTGCCCCAAATGTCACGCGCTCTACGAGTGAGCTGCACCGTGCGCGGTTAGCGCGCTGACCTGCGTCCTAGTTGCGCGAGAGTGTCAGCTTCCAGCTCGTGCATGTCGCGCCGGACACGCGCTCGACGCGCACGTAAACGTCGCGCGCGTCTTCCTGCGCTGCGACATCGGTCCACTTCATTGGGTTCTCGCCCGTGGCGTCCGTGCACGACGTGTGGAGAGTCGCCCTGTATGTGGCTCCGGCGCTGTTCAGATAAGCGAGGTGAGCCGTGACGCGCATGGCTGCATCATCCTTCGTGCCTTCGTCGACATGCAGTTTGAACCAGCGCGTGTTGTTACCCACGCCCGTGAGGCTGTCGGTTCCGATATCTCCGCGAATGGTGCCGAGGCTTTTTGCGGACGCGCAGGTTGTCGCGACGAGGCAGCCGTCAGAAGTTGCGGCGTCCGGCCCAGCGTCGTCGAGCACGATGGGGTCGTCCGCATCGAAGAGGTTTTCGTCCGCATCGAAAAGGATGTCGCCAGCGTCCGAAACGACGGTGACGTCGGCGTCGGCCTCGATCGTGTCCCGCACGCTGCAAGCCCATGACGCTGCGAGGAGCGCGAGCGTGGATGCGGGATAGAGGGCCTTGAACATCTTCCTGATGATTTACGACGTGAACGCCCCAGGCGCCAGACCTGTAGTTCTCGCCGGCCGTTCGGATCGGATATTCTCCCTCCGTGCCGAGCCCCATCACTGCTTACAACAACGCCCAATCCACCAACGAAAAGAAGATCTGCGCCGCGCTCGAGAAGCTCATCGACAAGG
>JAHFDV010000501.1 GCA_023248815.1 Myxococcales bacterium | reverse complement strand
GGTCCATCTCCGCGTTCTCGGATCTCGCGACGAAGCCTCCGCTGAAATCGATCTTGGCGACGCGCTTCGGTGAGATCAACGGAGTCGCGCAAGCTTCGCAAAAGTCGGATGCGGGAACCGTGCACGTTGCATCTTTCGTTTCGAAGGGACCTCTCGCGCTCGCTTGGACGAAGGTCGGAGACGACGAAATCGCGGCGTTCGGCCCCGGCGCGCAAAAGCTCCTCGAATGGGGAATCAAGCCCGCGCGACAGCTCAAAAACGACTTCGTGCTTCGCACCGAAGATACCTGGGCCACTGCGCCATCGTCGCTCGCGCTGCTCTTCAGGCGCACGGCAGGCGATGCGGCAACGACGACCAACGTTCGCTTTGCGGCGAACTGCGGAGCGGAGACGGCGTTCTATCGCTGTTCGATCATCGCCGATTCGAAGCTCGTGCAAACGCTGATGGGAATGGCGCTATGACGAGGGCGGGGGCGGTCGAGCGAATCGGTGGCCTCGCGGCATTCGAAGCCATCGAGCGAGATTGGTCCGCGCTCTACGAAGAGAGCAAGACCGACAACCTCTATCTCACGCACGAATGGATTCTCATCTGGGCCCACGCATTCAAGCGTGAGCTCACTGTGTTGCTCCTGCGCGAGGGGCAAAAGCTCGTGGCCGCACTTCCCTTGGATTCGACGGATCCATCGTTCTTCGTGACGCTCCGTGGCGAGACGTATCGGAGCGGAATGCTCGGAACCGACGCCCGTGCCCAGCACTTTCGAACGTTCCTGCGCTTCCTCTTCTTCGACTGTAAGAAGGCGACGAAGTTCGTACTGCATCGCCTTCCCGACACCGCCGAAACTCGAGACGCGCTGAAGGGCGCGACGCGCCCGTTTTCGCCGTTCGTGCTCGCACGATGGTGCACCGTCTCGCGCTGGATCGATGTCGGCACCTCGCTCGAAGAGTATCTCGCGCGCCGCCCCAGCAAAGTTCGTCAAGAGCTCCGCCGCAAGGACAAGCGTTTCACGACGGCCTACCCGAACACGCGCTTCGTCGAGATCGACGACTGTGGAGAGGCGATGCGCATCATCGCGACGGTCGAGCGCGACTCGTGGAAAGCTGGGGAGGGGACGACGATCGAGCACTCGGACGGCCAAGCCGACTTTTATCGCGGCGTGCTCTCGCTTCGCTCCTCGCGCCCGAGGCTCTTCGCGCTGCTCGATGGTGACGCGCCGATTGCGTTCTTGCTCGGCGTCACGCATGGGGGTTCGTTCGAAGCGCTCAAAAATTCGTTCTGTCAGCACTATGCGAAGGACTCGCCCGGCATCGTCCTCTTCTTGCGGCTCATCGAGGTGCTTGCGAGAGAGGGCGGCACGTCCCGCATCGAGCTTCTGGGCATCGACGCGCGATGGAAGAAGGAGCTCGGCACGGGTGAGCGCGGCGAACGCACGTTCGATATTCTTCGGCCCACGCCGCTGAACGCTCTCAAAGCGACGGTCATTCGCGCGAGGGACCGCAAAGAGGTCCTTCGAGTGCTGAAGGTGGCCGCCACCGTGCGCGCGTTCTTACGACAGTAAGGAATTTGTCCTACATCCGACCACACCCATAGACTTCATGAAAGTGAGGTCGCCATGAACGTCTACACGCAGGAGCGCGTTTCAGTCCGTAAGAGAATTTCCCTCGATTGTAAGGTTCTCCGCTCGCGCGACATGCGCGTCATCGGGGAGCGCATGTTGGATCTCTCACCGGACGGAATGCTGCTCTCTTCGACCGATCCCGTCCTTCTTCGCGAGCCAGTTCTCATCACGTTTCGTCTTCCTTCGCTTAGCCGTACTTTCACCGCGGAAGGGGAAGTGGCCCGCATTCTCCAGGGCCGTCGCCCCAAGGACCACGGACGCGCCATCGGCGTTCGCTTCCAAAACTTCGACGCACTCTCGCGCATGCTCGTTCGCACCGAGCTCCGTCGCGTTCCGCCGCCGCTTCCGTCGCGCGCCAAGCGCCTCGACTACGCCGGCCTCGTGAAGCGTATCGATCTCGGCAAGTGGTGAGGTTCCAGCGTCTCTCACGTTCGTGATATCGCTGCCTCGTGAGGCGGGGCAGCTCGAGCGGAATGGAGGGAGTCGCTTTCGGAGCGGTCGTCGTACTGCTTTCTTACTTCTTTCGTTATCCGGCGTTGCTGAACGCCGACGCGACGAACTCGGATGCGGCCGTCGTCGGCCTTCAGGCGATGCACATTCTCCGCGGGGAGCACATGCTGCATCTCTGGGGGAGCGGCTACCAGACGTCCGTCGATTCGTACGTCGCCGCGGCCTTTTTCAAGGTGCTTGCTGCAACGCCACTCGCGCTGATGCTCTCGTCGCTGACGATGCACGTCGTGCTCACGCTCGGCGTCTACTTTCTCGGTTGTCGCTTCATGAAGCCGCGCTTCGCGTTTCTCGCGGCGCTTCCGCTCATCCTCACTGCGAGTGTCGTCCATAGCTACGCGCTCTATCCGCCGCGCCAAACAGCGCTGACATTGGGGATTCTCGCGTTCGTCGTTCTCGAATCCGAGACCCGAAAAAAGGCGTTCTTGGCAGCCCTGCTCGGGCTCCTCGCCGCGTTCGCGGATCCTTACGCGCTCCTCTTCTTGCCCGTGCTCGCGATGCACCTCGTGCTCGTCGGGCAGGATGCTGGGCGGACGCTTCGCACGGTCGTCGATGCCGTTTTTGGCGCTCTCCTCGGCGGGATCCCGCTGCTCGTGCTTCGCTTCCATTCGAAGACGGTTCCGCAGCCGACGAGCCTCGAACTCTCTCGCGTTTTCAAGAACTTCGGTCTTCTTCTCGATCCCTGCCTCTCATGGGTGCTCGGGCTCCGAAACTACGTCGCGAAAGACATGATGGATTACGCGCCATGGGACGGTAGTCCTTGGCAGAAAGCGCTCTCCATCTCGGGCACGGTCTCGCTGCTCGTGCTTCTCGTCGTGAGCGCCCGCGCCATTCGCGATCCGCGCATCAGCCCGCGCGCGGCGCGGCTCGGTCTCGTCGGTGTCGTGCTCATGGCGGAGACGCTCGTCGCGTTTCTCTTCTCGGTGATGGTGATGGACCACTTCTCGATGCGCTACCTCGTGGGCTTCATCCTCGGGATCCCCTTCGCGCTGATGCCGATCTTGTTCGTCGTGAGTCGCACCTTCGTGGATCGTACGTTCGTCTGGATGCGCTTGGGTAAGTCCGAACCGGCGGTTTGGCCCGCTTTGGTCGTCGCTGCGCTCATCCTCTGCTTCTCGATCTCCGAGGGCGTTTCGGGCTGGGTCGGCTTTGGCCCTTTCGTCGACGGTGTCACGCCACGCCGCCTGGCCTCGGCTGACAATCCAGAGCTGCTTTTGACCGCCCTGCGGCGCGAGCATGTTCGGGACGCCATCGCGGACTACTGGGCTGCCTATCGACTCGAATTCATCTACGCAGAAGAGCCGTTCGTCGTTCCCACGAACCCAGAGCAAGACCGCAACGCCGCACAGCGCGCGCGCGTCCTCGCTGCCAAACGCTATGCCTTCATCGTCGATCGTCAGCGCTCGTACGACGCGCCGATCGAGCTACTGGAATCCCAGCTCGAAGCCGAAGGGACCATCGAAAAGCGCGTCGATTACGGAACACTGACGGCCTTCATCGTTCGGCGGCTGTAGCGGGAGCCCCCCTGGGCGCCCTTTGGGCAATGGGTGCAAGTTGTTGCAGCGGGGCGCAAACATTTGCATTCATTAGCTTCGAGAGGGGCCCCGTCGCCAAGGCTGACGGATGACAGCTCCAAAAATGAGGCAAAACGCCTCAAACGGGGTTGCACTGAATACGGTTTTCATTATCATGTTCAGAAGATGTTCGTTTGCGTCTGCAATGCCATCACCGAGCAAAAGGTCCTCGACGTCATTCGCGAGGGCGCCACGACACGCGCGCAAGTGACCGCGCACTGTTCTGCCGGCGGCGACTGCGGAGCGTGCCACGGCGCGATCGAAGACATGATCGACGACCATCAGCATCAGCATCAGTCGTCGTATGTCGCCGCATCGGCGCTCGTACGTCCGTCTCGCGCGGCCTGAAGCGCGCGTCCTCGCTTATTGAAGCGGGGCAGTCACTTGATCACGCGCTCCACCAAGAACGAGGCGACATCGCTCGGCTTCGTTCCTTGGCCGTAGCCGGCGTCGAAACCAAGCTCGAGCGCGAGCTTGTGATCGACGCGCGGACCGCCGAAAATGATCTGCATCTTGTCGCGAAAGCCCATGCGCTTCGCGAGCTCGATGAAGGCGAGCGCGTTGTCCTTGTGAACGTTGCGCTGCGTGATCACTTGGCTGATCAAAATCGCGTCGGCAGAGAGCGCCAGGGCGCGTGCTGCAAGCTCCTCGTTCTCGACCTGGGCGCCGAGATTGTGCGCATCGAAGCCTTTGTAGCTCTCGAGGCCTTTGTCACCGGCGATTCCCTTG
>JAHFDV010000500.1 GCA_023248815.1 Myxococcales bacterium | reverse complement strand
CTCGTCGAGGGCGGCTATCGTACCGTCATCAACAGTGGCAAAGACGCCGGACAGAGCGTCTTCCATCTTCACGCGCACGTGCTCGGCGGGCGCTCGCTCGCGTGGCCTCCAGGATAACGGCCTAGGCGCTAGAGATTCTTCTCGAGCTCGGCGAAGACGCGATCGAACAGCCTCTGCTCGGCATCCGTAACGGGCGGATTGCGGACGATGCCCGTCGGGCTCGCGACGACGGGCGCTGCGTCGAGAACGAACACGCGAAGATGAAGCCGTGTGATTTTTCCAGCGCGCTCGTTCTGTCCGAGAAATAGCCCGAAAAGATCGGGTCCGACGGATCGTCGTGGAGACGGTGGAATGACGACCTCACGTCCATTGCGCATCACGGCCGAAAAGCCCGCCACGAGGTGATCGACCGGATCGTTCCAAGGATCGCGCGAGCCTCGCGCGCCTTCGGCAATCCATTGCGCGATTGTCTGCGAAGGGACTTCTTTCATCCCCAACGTCAACTTCGCAAGCGCGAGCTCGGCTTCGATCGCATCGAGGCGCTCGTCTCCGCTCACGTCCGCGAGAAGGCTCATTCGATCGATCTTCATGGTGCGCTCACGATGGCGTGCGGGTGGATGTCGCCCTGACCGACCGCCTCCTCCGGAATGATTGCACCCGGATTGAGAATGCCGCGCGGATCGAAGGCGCGCTTCAATGCGCGAACGACATCGACGCCATAGCCGGACTCCGCGCGGAGCATCGGCGCCTTTGATCTTCCGACTCCGTGATGATGGGCGATCGTCCCGCCGGACTCGGCAGCGGCTCGAAGCGCTCGCTCCCACGTGCGCTCGTACACACGCTCGCAGGCGTCGTCCCAGGTCTCGCTGCCTTCTTGAATGCCGCGGCCGGCAAAGGAGAAGTAGATGCAGCAGCCATCGGGATAGGCGTGACTCAGGTGCGCCATCACGAAGGCTTCTTTGCCGAGAGCGTGGCGAACGTTGTCGAAGAGGCGCGGCAGATCCGACCACGTAGCCGCGACCTCCATCGTGTCGAGAAAGAGCCCAGACGCGAGGACCGGCGATTGGCGATAGCTGATCGAATAGCGGTGCTTGAACCAGCGTTGCGCCGGTCCTTCACCCTCGTACGCTCCGCCGAGCTTCGCCATCAGCGCACGCATTCGCTCGCAGTCGTCGGCGATGCGATCGCCCTGGCCCTCGAAGACCGTCACGACCATCGCGCCGCCGAGCGCCTTCGCCGAAAACCTGTTGTCGAGAATGTCGTTGAAGAGCTCCGGCTGACGAAGCAATGCTCGCAGCGCACGCTCCCCAGCGCCGGGGGCACGTGGACCATGTTTCTCGCGACGGACAGCGCCGCGCTTCGCGATCATCGCATCGAAAGGATCGTAGAGGCGGCACACGGCTGGCCTCAATCCTTCTTGGAACGCAACGCGCATCGCGTTCCAACCATCTTCGGTCGATGGAAACGACCATGCAGCGTAGCTCCGCACGGTGGGCTTCGGATGAATGCGTAATTCCATCGAGGTGATGACGCCGAAGATGCCCTCGCTGCCGATCATCAACGGCAAGAGGTCGGGCCCTTCAGTCCGCCGTTCGAGCTTCACGATCTCGCCGGTACCGGTCACGCACTCGATGCTCGCGACCATGTCTTCGATCTTGCCGTAATACCCCGAATTTTGGCCTGCACTTCTTCCGGCGACCCAGCCACCGACGGTGCTGCAAAGGATCGAGGAAGGGAAGTGCCCGAGGGTGAATCCTTCGCGGCCGAGCCATTCTTCGAAGTGAATGCCGAGAAGTCCCGCTTCGACATCGACGACGGAGGCTTCGCGATCGAGCCGGCGCACGGCCTTCATCCGTTTCATGTCGATGATGACGGCTTCGCTCGTCGGAAGAACGCCGGCACACACGCCGCTCCCTGCGCCGAACGGGACGATGGGCACACGATGTTCGTGAGCCCAACGAACGATCGCGCTCACGTCTTCGGTCGTCTTCGGCCAGACGATGCGTCGCGGTCGACTGACGAACGGCTTTCCACCGCGCACACGCAGGTGGTGCCGCGGCCAAAGATCGCGCGCGTAGGCGACGCGATCGGCTGGCGTGTCACTCCACTCGAGATCCGGAAAATCCACGCCGCGAGACTAGCTGCGGCGAGCGTTGCAATGCTCCGAAAAGCGCGGCGCTAGGAAGAAACGGACCTCGCTTTGGTGTATAGGGTGCAGATCGTGGATAGCCGTAAGCCGTTCTTGGAAGCGCTCAGTCAACGCTCGCTCGTCATCGACGGAGCGATGGGGACGCAAATCTACGAGCGCGGAGTGCTTTACAGCGCCTGTTTCGAAGAGCTCAACGTCACTCGCCCCGAGCTCATCCGCAAGATCCACGAAGACTACTTGCTCGCTGGCAGCGACGTCATCGAGACCAATACGTTCGGTGCGAACGCGCTCCGCCTCGAGAAGCACGGCTTTCAAAAACGCGTGCGCGAGTTCAATCTCGCAGGCGTCGCTCTCGCGCGTGAAGCCACGCAAGGACGCGGCTATGTCGCAGGTGCCATCGGACCCTCGGGCTACTTTCTCGGCCAGGCCATCCCGGACGACCTAAAAAAGGTGCGTGAGGTCCTCGAGGAGCAGGCCGAAGTTCTCCTCGAAGGCGGTGTCGACGTCCTCTTCATCGAGACGATGCGCCAATCCGTCGAGCTCGAGCTTGGCGTCGCCGCGGCTCTCGCAGCCGTTGCCCGCCACGGGCGCAATGTGCCCGTAGCGGCCTTCGGCACGCTCGACGAAAACGGCCGCCTCGCCGACGGAACGACTGCACGCGAGCTCGCGGAGCGCGCCAAGAGCTGGGGCGCACAGATTGTCGGAGTCAATTGCTCCGAAGGTCCCATGGGCGTCCTCGCCGCGGCCGAAGAGATGATCCCCGTAGGTTTGCCGGTCGCCGCGGTTCCGAACGCCGGCCTTCCGCGTCGCGTCGACGACCGCCTCGTTTACGTCTCCACACCCGAATACTTCGGTCTCTTCGCGCGTCGCATGTTCAAGCTCGGCGTGAAGATGATCGGCGGCTGCTGCGGCACGACGCCCGATCACGTGCGACGCATCGCGGCTTCGGCCCGAATGGCCTCCGCAGGATCGCAAGACCACGAAGAAACGCCCCTCTCCGCTGTCGACAATGCTCGTCACGCTTCCGTGCGCCCCGGCGTCGAACCGGTTCCGCTCCCTGAGCGAACGGGCCTAGGAAAGAAGCTCGGAAAAGAGTTCGTCGTCTCCGTCGAGGTGAATCCACCCGTCGGGCTCGATCTCGAAAAAGCCCTCAACGCCGCAAAGATGTTGAAGGCTGGCGGAGTCGAGATCATCAACATCGCCGACGGCGCGCGCGCGCAATCGCGCATGAGCAACCTCGCGATGGCGCTGCGCGTCCAAGAGAAGGTCGGCGTCGAAACGATTTTGCACGTGTGCGGTCGCGACCGAAATCTTCTCGGCACGCTCGCGCATCTTCTCGGCGCCGAAGAGCTCGGCGTTCGCAACCTCGTCATCATCACGGGCGACCCGCCGAAGATGGGAGACTTCCCGGACGCCACACCCGTCTACGATCTCGATTCGATCGGTATTTTGAAGCTCGCTTCGCGTCTCAATCGCGGAATCGATCCCGGCGGGAAAGCGCTCGGTTCACCCACGAAATTCGTCCTCGCCACGGGCGCCGAGCCCGGCGCGCTCAACTACGATCGCGAGATCGCGCGGTTACGTTTGAAGAAAGAAGCGGGCGCCGAGCTCGTGATGACACAGCCCGTCTACGATCCCGAGGTTCTGCGGCGCTTCTTGCGTGACATCGAGTCGCTCGAATTGCCCGTGCTCGTCGGCCTCTTGCCGCTCGCGTCCTCGCGCAACGCGGAGTTCCTTCACAACGAAGTTCCAGGAATGCAGATTCCGGAATCGATCCGCGAGCGCATGCGCAAGGTAGGCAGCGGCCCCGTGGCTCGAAAAGAAGGCGTTTCCATCGCTCGCGAAATGCTCTCCGAGGTCCGTCATCTCGTAGCCGGCGCGTACGTGATGCCCCCTCTCGAACGCTACGAGCTCGCGCTCGAGGTCATCGACGGATTCTTGGGGCCCGTTGGCTAACAAGGCCCGTTCTCTTTCTCGAATCTGCACCTTCGTTTTCCTCTACGGATGCGGAGGCTCCAACAGCTGCTCGCGTGCCGATCTCGTCCTCTCGGGAGACTCGGCCATGGACGCGGTGAGCGCAGTCGATGCAGCTCCCGTGACTCCAACCGAAGCGCCCTCGCGCTGCCGCGATCAGAAAATCGACGTCACGATCGGCCCCGTCCTCGAGGCGGGCCGATTGATCGCGATCGAGGGCGGGTGGTTTCTCCCGATTTTACGCACGGAGAACTCCGGCGAGATCTTGCGCTTGTCCGCCGAGTCTTTCGCCGTCGAAAAGACCG
>JAHFDV010000138.1:4881-11947 GCA_023248815.1 Myxococcales bacterium | reverse complement strand
CTGTTACTGCACGGCGGGGGGCGTGTGCGTGAAACGTTGACCGTCCCACGTATATTTTCCCGCGCTCTCGCACATTTCCGCGACGATCTTCTTTTCGTCTTTGGAGCACGCGAGCCCGGCCGGGCACGGCTGCTTGCAACCGACTTTCTCGTGAAGATCGATCGATAGCCCCGTCAGACTGACCGTGTAGGTGAGCGCAATGGCGGGATGCTCGGGCGGACCCTTCTTGCCGAGGTACCACGATCGATCGAGAGGGAGCGAAAGCACGACATGCGTCGCGTCGCGCGCAATCAACTTCTGCTCGGTAAGCGGCCCTACTTCATGAACGTTCGTAGCGCCCGTCGTCTCGAGACAGAGCTCGAGATCGGGTGTCGGCTTGCAACAGTCTTTGGCGGTTTTCCCCTCGGCCAGGGTGGCTTGCTTGTTGAAGGCGCAGCGATCGAACTTCTCCCACGCCACGACCGTCGTTCCGCCCTGCCCGCGTCCTCCTTCGACGACGTTGCTCGTCGGCTTGTTGGCGCCGGCGTCGATGAGAACGAGCGATTGAGATGGGTTCGCCGATGGTGAGGACGAATCGGCCCCCTGCGCCGAGGTGTCGTTCGATGAAGGTACGTCCCGCGCCGGCTCCTTGGCACAAGCGAAGATCTGAACGACTGCGAAAACGATGATGGCGCGCGACATGCGCCGTCGACGTTACTCCTTCTCCTCTTTACAATCGAAGGCCAATGAAGACTTTTGCGTGGGCGTTTGCTGCCGTCGCGTTGGCATCGACTCTTTCTTCGTGTTCCAGCGACCCGGACGAGAACGCCACGACTCCAACGACGCTCTTTTCTGGGTCGACGACATCGATCGAAGTGGAGATCGACTATCAGACGGGAGCTGCGCCCTACGAAGGAAACGCGGGGCGGCTCGGCGACGTCTGGCAAATTTCGCAACAGAACGTCGAGCGCATTTTTCTGAAGGGCGCAAAGACGGTCCGCATTCCGAATGTCGTCTCGCAATGGGAGTCGATAGGGGCGAGCACCGCAGCGAACTACACGAGCGACGAAATTTTGGAGATTGCCAAGGTGCATCGCGGGGTGCAAAGCGGCAATGGCGTCGCCGCGTTCTACGTAGTCTTCCTCGATGGGATCTACCAAGATGCGGACGGTCCACAGAAAGACGTTCTCGGCGTTTCAATCGGACAGACCGGCGTGCTCGCGATGTTCAAGCCAGTCATTGCGCAGTCGGAGACGGTCACTCCGGGTATTTCGAAAGTCCTCGAACAGACGACGCTCGTCCACGAGCTTGGTCATGCGTTCGGTCTCGTGAACAACGGAATTCCGCTGACGACGAGCCACCAGGATACCGAGCACGGTCGACACTGTACGAACGAGAGCTGCGTCATGAATTGGTCGAGCGAGCGACTCGCGGGCGCTCTCAACGTCGCCCGAAAGTTCATCACGACGGGCACGACCATCGTGTTCGACGACGCTTGCCTCGGAGATGTCGACGAGATGACGAAGTGAGTGCGCCCAAGTAGATTCGAACTACTGACCTACGGCTTCGGAAACCGTTGCTCTATCCAGCTGAGCTATGGGCGCGAGACGCGAAGAACCTACAGTTTCCGAGGTTTGCTCGCAAGGCTCGCTAGCAGGTGCGTCGGAGAAACCTTGGCTCGCTTTTGAGAGCGTCCGTCTCTAGGTAGATCGCATGCCCGCGCTGTTGCCTCCGATCGCGCCGATGCTCGCAAAACGTGTCGAGAAGATCCCGACGGGCGACTACTTTCTGTTCGAGCCCAAATGGGATGGTTTTCGGGCGCTCGTCTTCAAGGACGGATCCAGCGTCACCTTGCAGAGTCGAGATGGAAAGCCACTCGACAGATACTTCCCAGAGCTCGCTCCCGTTTTGCGAAAAGCGCTGCCCCGCCAATGCGTGCTCGACGGCGAGATCGTCGTCGCACGCGAAGGTCGCCTCGACTTCGATGCGCTCCAGATGCGCCTCCACCCTGCTGCCTCGCGCGTCGCCAAGCTTTCGGTGGAGCTGCCCACGGCGATGGTGTTTTGGGACGCTCTCCAAGTGGGTGCACGAGATTTGCGACAGAAGCCATTTGCCGAACGACGTGCCGCGCTAGAAAAAGCGCTCGCCAAAGTCAGGCCACCAATTCATCTGACGCCGATCACGAGCGATGTCTCCAAAGCGAAAGACTGGTTCTCCCGGTTCGAAGGCGCAGGGCTCGATGGCGTCATGGCGAAGGATGCGCGCGGCCACTACGAAGCGGGCAAGCGCTCGATGTTGAAGATCAAGCACGAACGCGACTGCGACTGCGTGATCGCCGGTTTCCGCTGGCAAAAGGGATCTCACGAAGAGGCCATCGGTTCATTGCTTCTCGGGTTGTACGACGAAAGAGGCACACTGCAGCACGTCGGAGTCGTCGCGAGCTTCACCGAAATGAAGCGTCGCGAGCTCGTGAAGACCTTGAATCCCTACCGCAAGGGCGCGCTCGCAAAGCATCCGTGGCGCGAAGGTGCGGTTGGAGCGAACACGACGCTCGAGACGAGCAATCGCGTGCCCGGCGGGAAGAGTCGCTGGAGCAACGGCAAGGATCTCTCGTGGGAGCCCGTGCGACCGGAGCTCGTCGTCGAGGTTGCCTATGATCACATGCAAAGCGATAGGTTTCGGCATACGGCGCAATTTCGGAGATTTCGCCCCGACAAGTCGCCTGCAGATTGCACGTATTCTCAGCTCGAAGTCGTACCGCCCGAAGAGCTGGCGCAGATTTTCAAGAGCTGAAGACGAGGGAGAGTGGAAGAAGGCCTCGCCTCTCGTTGGCGGTTCGGAGCTCGCCACTCCCTTCGGTGTCGGCTTGGCAGTTCGTCACTGGGGCCGTGAGCATCGGCGGGGAGCTCACCTATCATCGCCTCTTCGGAGAAGGCTTCACTGCAAACGAAGAAGAGATCGGCGGTGGCGACGTCACGACGTTCAACGCGGTCGTGCGCGCCAGTTCCGACGAGCATGGCCAGCGCCGCTCGCGGCTGCGGCGCAATCTTCCCTCGAATGAAAAAATCGACATTTGGATGGTCGAAATCGGGCAGGCTCAACCGACTACTCGTAGGAGAAGCCCAATGAAATATGCCTGCCTGATCTATTTCGACCCCAAAAAAGCTTTCGACGGTAGCCCAGAAGCCGAGTCGGTCATTTGTGACTCGATGAACCAAGACCTCGAGATGCGCAAAGGCGGCCATGTCGTCTACGAAGCGCCGCTGCAGCTTCCTGAGCAGGCGATCACGTTGACGGTGCGCGACGGAAAGATGTCGACGACGGACGGCCCCTTCGTCGAAGCACGAGAAATGCTCGGCGGAATCGTCGTGCTCGAGGCTCGCGATCTGAACGACGCCGTTCGCATCGCGGCGACGATTCCCCATGCGCGCCTCGGATCCGTCGAAGTCCGGCCGTTCGTCGACTTCAGCAAGCCACGACCGAAGCTGTGAGTGAGACGCGCGCGCATCTCGAGTCGGTTTATCGAAGCGAGGCGCGCCGTGTGTTGGCGACGCTGATCCGCCTCCTCGGTTCGTTCGACGCAGCCGAGGAGGCGATGCACGAGGCATTCGCGGTCGCCGCGGAACAATGGCCGCGCGATGGCGTGCCCCACAACCCGCATGCATGGCTCGTTTCGACGGGTCGCTTCAAGGCGATCGATCGTCGACGAAGAGAAGCGTCGCTCGCACGCGTCGCGCCAGAATTGGCGCTTGACGCGGATCCTCCTCGACTCGAAGAGATCGTAAGTCGGGTCGAGGACGACGAGCTTTCTCTCATCTTCATGTGTTGTCACCCCGACCTCGCGCCAGACGCGCGCATCGCGCTCACTCTCCGTGAAGTTGGCGGATTGACCACCGAAGAGATTGCGCGAGCCTACCTCGTCTCTCCTCCGACGATCGCCCAGCGCATCGTGCGTGCGAAAACGAAGCTGCGTGCGGGAAAAATCCCCTTCGAGATTCCACAGAGTTCAGAGCTCACCTCGCGTGTAGAGAGCGTGCTCCAAGTCATCTATCTCGTCTTCAACGAAGGGTATGCGACGACGGACGCTGCAACGGTGACGCGCGAAGACCTTTGTGTCGAGGCGATTCGTTTGGCGCGCCTGCTCGTACATCTCTTGGACGATGCCGAGACGCGCGGGCTCTTGGCGCTTCTCTTGATCAACGACTCGCGTCGCGCGACGCGCACCGACGAAAACGGTGATCTCGTGCTCTTTGCGGTTCAAGACCGCGCGCGATGGAATCAGGCTCTCATTCGAGAAGCGCAGACGCACATCGATCACGCGCTCGGCACTCACCGCGTCGGTCCCTACTTGCTGCAAGCTGCGATTGCATCGCTCCAAGTCGAAGAGCGGATCGACTGGACGGAAATCGTCGGGCTCTACGATGTACTCGCCCGCGTCGCGCCTTCGCCGATCGTCTCATTGAATCGCGCGGTGGCTATCGGGATGCGCGATGGTCCACGAGCTGGTCTCGCGTCAGTCGAAGAGGCGATCGCCGCGGGTGGCCTCGCCACCTATCACTTGGCATACGCAGCCCTCGCCGACATGCATCGACAATTGGGCAATGGTGTTGCGGCGCGAGAGGCATATGAACGCGCGCTCCAACTCGCGCGGCAACCTGCCGAGCAGCGATTTCTTCGCGCTCGGATAGCGGAGCTCTAGCTGCGCTTGACGATCACCGCGAGGGGTCTTGCGCGCTACTTCCTCGTGAAGCGATACGTCTCCGAGACGGCGCCGCTTGGGTCACCGGGATTCTCGGGATGATCATACTGGCGCGTGACCGTCAGCTTGGCGCTGGGAACGAGCGTCGCTCCTACCTTCTTCTCGTAGACGAGGCCCGAGATCTTGCTGATGGTGCTGCAACCGGGACTGTCGCATGCTCCGCCGAGGTCGCCGGAAGTGAAGACGAAAGCGCCTGAGCTCGCGCGCGTGAGCTCGTAGCTCAACTTCTGATTGGACCCCGTCAAGTTGATGAAGGCGGTGCCGCCCGGGTCAGTCACGTTGACCTCGCCGAACTCTGCGCCATCGGTCTTCGTCGCTGGGAGAAACTTGCCGAGGAGAGCGGGGTCCAAGGTGAGCTCGTCGGCCGTGAGGCCCGTCGTGCCGTCGGCGTAGTCGATGTGGTCCCACGCGCTGCTCTCTGTGCCCGAAAGGCTCCCGAGGTAATCGCCCTTTTTATCGAAGAACTCGTAGCTCCCGTTGCCTTCGATTTCTTCGTTCACGATGAAGTACTGATTCCCCTTCAACTCGAGGAGATAGAGGGCCGCGTAGTCTTCGTGGTCGAAGGACGCGAAGAAATAGTATTCGCGCTGAACGCTCAAGGGCGCGCTTTTCAAAGAGGGCTCGGGCAACGCATGCATTGCATCGAAGCCTTCATTCGGGTCGGCATACCAAGCGTCGAGGTCTGCTTTGACCTTCGAGTCGATCTTCGCAACGTTCTTCACCTTCTTGTCGACGGTGAAAGACACGTTCGAGTCCTTCGGCGTGAGCTTGAGACCCGTCTTCGTCGTCTCGTACTTCCAAACCAGCGGCGCGTAATCGAGCTCGCCTTCTGCGTTGATGAAGTCTCGACCGGTGCGGATTACGCCGCTTCGCAGAGTCAGCCTGTCGCTCGTGCGCTGCAGGCTCTTCGGATTGCTCTCTACGAACGCACGGTCACACGTCTTGTCGGCTCGCTGCTTCGAGCATTCGTCACTCACGGTGTAGAGAGTGCTCCAACGCCCCCCGTAAGACGGCTTCTCGATCACGAGCTCATAGAGATACCCGGCGCGAAAACGAGCCGTGCTCGATGCCGTGGTGACGTAGTCGCCATCGATCGCGAG
The DNA here is from genome assembly GCA_023248815.1 of Myxococcales bacterium. Classification (GTDB taxonomy): domain Bacteria; phylum Myxococcota_A; class Polyangia; order Polyangiales; family Polyangiaceae; genus JAHFDV01. The sequence continues at coordinate 6,109 of JAHFDV010000138.1, read as the reverse complement.
CGTCGCTTCGTCCTCACTCGCATCGGCCTCCTCGGGTTGCACGCAACCGATTTGGGTCGCCGCGAGGAGCGATAGTCCGGATCCAAAGCGTGCAAGAAAGGGCCAGTTCATGAGTGGTTCTCTCGAGAAAAAGTGAAGCTCGTTTGGCGTTCAGGCTCGATGAGCGCGCCCGCGTGGACATCAGAGAAGGAACGAGAGCCCCACTCCGCTTCGTCCGAGCGACGAATACTTTTTCGGCTCGAGATCACTCGCTCCTTCGGTGGCAGCCCTATCGTTCGCAGCGACGAGCCTCGTTTCGCTCGCATCGCCCGGCCGTGAGGTGGTCGTCGCGGTGGAAGATCGCTGCGCGCGGATGTCAGTCGGAGAAGATTTCATCTTGGCCTCGGAAGGTGAGTGGTTGCCGAATCGAAGTCGTCGACTCGCTCTTACGCATCTTCCGTACCGGCACCCACACGTCCGCACGCTGTGCCCTACCCACTTGATTTGAGACCGACCTTATCGTGACCTTATTCTCACATTACCGAAGTGCTTGGTTTCACTGGATCTTTTTGATGGATCCCGCACTACCCATCCACGCAGCTTATCGCCCGGATGGCACCTGTTCGACGATCTTCGGGTCGAGAGCTTCGCGGACGATGGCCTCCGCGAAAAGCTCCGCGGAGCCGGGGTGCTGCGCAAGAAAGAGAGAGGGCTCGACTAGCTCGAGCTCCATCAAACAGATTTCGCCCGCAGGCCCTCGCGTAACGTCGACGCGCGCGTAGAGGATGCGCGCGCGAATCGGCTCGATCACGCGCTCCGCAAAGGCACGCTCATCCTCCGCGATCGGAACGACGAGCACCGCCTCCTCGTCGCCGAAAAATCGCGGGTGCTTTTTCACGGCGTGGCGAAACTCTCCGTCGATGAAAATCAGCGAGCGTTCACCGACGGTCTCGACTGCAGAAAGGTAAGGCTGAACGAGCACGTCTCGCTCGTCGACGAGCTGCCTAAAAAACTCCTCGCCCTCGGCAAGCCGATTCGGTGTTACGCGCTTCGTTCGGAACGAACCTGCTGAAATTCGAGGCTTTACGACGACGTCGTCCCAGCCGAGCGGCGCGAGTACCTCGCGGAGGGAGCGCGCATCGTTACGTGAAACGAAGGCAGTCGGGACGATGGCGATCCCGCGCCCCTCGAGCTCGGCGAGGTACCTTTTGTCGATGTTTGCGCGGAGGAGCTCGGGAGGATTGAGAAG
>JAHFDV010000138.1:2914-4871 GCA_023248815.1 Myxococcales bacterium | reverse complement strand
CTCGAGCCAACCGAGAAACTGGGTGACGTATTCGGGGTAATTCCATGTGGATCGCACGACGAGGAGGTCGAGCTTGCCCCCTTCGTCGGCATCCCATGGGACGAGCTCGGCGACCGCTCCTTGTCTTGCGAGAGCCTCTAGCAGCAGAGTTTCGTCGGGATCGGGTTCATCGAGACGAGCGGCGGTGGCCAGTCCGATTCTCAGGGAGCTCATGGGTTCGCTAGACGATAGGCCTGATTTGCGATCGCGGACGCTCGTCGAGCGACCGTATCCCCAAAGATTTACTGAAGTTCGCGATTCAAAAAGCCAAGCTCCGCGAAACTGTGAGCGCGACTGTCATGTGATTCGAGCGCTTCGATTCTAGAATCGTGCCGCTTTCGTCACCGGACGAGGCTTTGTCGTACTGACCAATCTGCGCGCCGAGATGCAGGTCGAGACCAGCGCCCGTAGCGCGTTGATCGTCCCGTGTGCGCGCTCCGAAGCGGTAACCGACGCCGGCGCCGAGGTCGAACACGTTGGAAGCCGAGAGCGAGCCACCTCTTCCTTCTTCTCCCGCTGAGGCGACGAATGCATTGAAGAACGACCCGCCGACATCGAGGTAGACCCCTCGCTTCGGATCGACCGCGTGGAGCTCGACGCAGGCGGGAAACTTGAGCGTGTACGTTCTCAAGCCTTGATTGTCGACGCTCCCAACACCGCCCGATGCGGCGACTCCACCGACGATGCCGAAGTGACGGTTGAGAAAGAAGCCTACGCGCAGGTCGACGATCGCGCCGACGTGGTTCATCGAAATGCCCTTCGCGAGCTCGCCTCCGACAGCGTCGACCCCTCCTCCAAACGAAAAGAATCCGTGCGGATCGAAGACTCGGCCCGTACGATCTTCTCCAGGCGCGTTCGCTTGGTCCTTTTGCATCGGTTGCGCGGGCGCCGTCGCGACGACGGGATCGGCAGCCGAAGCATGCTGGGCGCCGAGGAGAAGGCCGAGGGTGAGTGTGGCAACGAGAAGGTTCGAATGTCGTTTCATGCCGACCTATCGGCCACGGCCAGTCGGGAGTTGCGTGGGTCGATCGGAAAAATGACAGGGAGCCCACCAAAGAACCCGCGATCCGCCCTTTCCCAGCTCTCTCGAACGACTCCTTCGCGCTAAGGTTGCGACATGCGAGGCCGCGCGACACTCCTTCTTTTCCCGCTGTTTTCCGCGGCAGCACTGCTATTGGCCGGCGCCTGTGGCGGCGAAACCGTCGCGACGAAAGGCCAAAGTGAGCCGGACGATGCCGGTGCAAACCCCGTATTCGATGGCGCGCCCCTTCCTCCCGACGAAGAACAGGACGCGGCCGCACCGATGAAGGATGCGGGTGGCCTGCCCTATCCGACGCGCACCGCGTATCGCATCAAGGGCATCCAGCCCGATTTCTGGCCCGACAAATCAGAGCTCTCCGGAAACAACACGGGCGGCGTGGCGATGAATCTCACGTGGAACTCGTGGGAGCCTAAGAAGAAGCTCGCGCCGTGCGGCAAGGACGAGGAGGAATACGAGGGCCACTGCTTCGTCGTCCCCGACAACATCGACCAGGCCATCTTCAATTGGACGCGACTCGGCGTGGTCGTGACGGGTGTATTCTACAGCGTTCCAGCGTGGGCGCGGCCGAATCGAAAGTGCTCACCCGTATCTCCCGGATACGAAGTATTTTGCGCGCCCGACGATGCGAAAGACTATGGCCGATTCGTCGGCTACATCGCGCAGCGGTACGACGGTCGACACGCTCACGGTCGCGTCGCAGACTTCGTGATTCACAACGAAGTGAACTCGAACGACTGGTTCGACGTCGGCTGCGGCCAAGGCACGGCCTGTGACACGAACGCGTGGATCGACACGTACGCCGACAACTACGTCTCTGCTTACGATCACGTGAAGAAAGAGCAGCCGTTCGGCAAAGTGCTCATCTCACTCGAGCAC
>JAHFDV010000138.1:0-2904 GCA_023248815.1 Myxococcales bacterium | reverse complement strand
ATTTTTACGGCAACACCTGGGACAATCCCGCCGGGCCAAACCCACTTCTTTCCGGCACCACATTCTTGAAGCGCTTCGCGACGCAGGTCGGCACGCGAGCGTGGCGCGTGGCTTATCATCCCTATGCACCGGGATTGCTCTCGCCGACGTTCTCCGCCGACGACACGCCGCTCGTCACTTACGGCAACATCGGACAGATCTCGGGATGGCTGCGAAAGACGTTCCCAAACGTGCCCTCGACGTTCGATATCGAGCTCACCGAAAGCGGCATCAATTCTCTCGCCCCGAATTCGAGCGATGCGGCGCAGGTGACGGGCGTCTGCAACAGCTTCCGCAACATTCTCGGGACGCCGGGAATCTCGAACTACATCTATCACCGCATGCGTGACAACCCCGTCGAGACCGCCGGCAATCTCGGCCTCGGTCTGCGCGAAACGGGCGGCGCCGCCAAACCGGCATGGTCGACATGGGCGCTCGCGAATCGCAACGACATCAATCCGCCGAAGCTCTCGTGCGGCTTCGAAGATCTGCCGTACACGCGCCTCCGACGCAGCTCACACAAGACGCGAGGCCATTGGGCGTCGACCCGCATCGCCCCAGCGGGATTCGTCGGTGAGCAGTCGTATCGACTCTTCCGGGACCCGACACCGGGCACGGTGCTGCTCTACGAGTGCCGTATCGGCCAGCACAACTTCACGACGCGCGCTGCCGACTGCGAAAACCAGGAGCCGCTCGGCCCACTCGGCTACGCGTACACGGCGCCGACGAAAGGCGCGGTTGCGCTCTATCGGTGCTCGATCGGAGGCGGAACGGACCACTTCATCAGCCCAGACGCGAACTGCGAAGGGCAGACGAAAGAGCAGCTTCTGGGGTACGTGCTTCCGGGGTGATGGGTGGCGACCGCGGGCGGACTATTTGGGCCTTTGAAAGCGCGCGGCGCGACGAATTCCGTTGAACTCCTTCTGTCGGGTCTCTAACGGTCAACGCGTCAACGAAGGCGAATATCGTAGACCCCGCCTGCCCGCACCGCGGGCCAGCTAGGGATCCGCGCGCTTTGAAAATGATCAAGGTAGTGCGCGTTTCAATCACAGCGGATAACACGCTCAGGATCGCATAAAACTCGATTCGGTAAACTGGCTGTGCGAAGCGCGTCGCGCTCGGAACCCCAATCGACGACCTACTCTCCGCTTGTACCACTTCGAAGTCGTCGCTCTCGACAACGGCGTGTCGCTCGACTTCGCACATCACGGAGCGCCATTCAATCGTAGCACTACGCGTTTTTGATCGGCGAAGCCGACTTCGACGCCTTTTTCGAGCACATCAAGATGCTGGGCGTTTCGCACTGGGCTGATCCGATGAGAAGGCGGCGGAACGCGATCAATCACGGGGACGGGGGACTAAGGCGAGGCCGGTTTCAACGACTTCGCGAGTTCGTCGACGGGCTCCTTGAGCATCGTCATGCGAAACTCCATCTCGATTTCGTCGAGCCTCTTCTTGATCTCGCCAGCGCGCTTTCCCGTAAGTAAGTCTTCGACGCTGGCGCCCGCTCGCGCGCGTCGCGCAACCTCGGCGAGGACGACCGTGAGCGTCACGAGATCACCATCGCTATCCTGTTCGAGTGTTTGATACGGCGCTTCGCGCGCGCAATAGAGGTCGTAGACATCGCTCATCCATTTCGGTGCATCTTCCTCGGACATCAAGCGATCGACGATCTTCGGAAGGGATGGGCTCTCGAGCACGTCTCGCGCAGGACCTTCGTAATAATGAGCGCGCATCGAGGCTGGGCCGATGAACACTCGCCGCGTCGCCTTGCCGTTCGGAAGTTGTTCCCAAACGGGGGCAAGGAAGACTTCGAAGGGCGGTTTGAGCGCGAGGCGCGCGTGAGACTGCGCGAGATTGGTCGTGACGACCTTTCGGATCGAGGCCGTCCAATCTTTGACGAGGCTCTCGGTCTTGCGGGCCTCGTTCGGCAGACGTTTCATGAACTGCTCGAGCCACGGCGCCGCGCCAGACTTTCCAAGCACGGTCACTGGAACCGTTCGCTTGCCGAGCTTCACTGCGTCGCCTTCATGAGCCCCCAACGAGACGACGCTCACGCCAAACGTCGGCGCGGCGAGCTCTGGCCAAGCGTCCTCTAGATGCGCGGCGAAGTCCGGTTCCTTCTCGTCGAGCACGATGATGAGATGGTCCATCGCCTTGAACATGGCCGTTTTCGTCTGCGGCCCGAGTCGTTGAAAATCAGCGTCCGTAATTCCATGCCCGAAAAAATAGGCACGACAATCGGTGTGATGACACGGCAGTGGCTCGACGAGGTGTGTCCAATCCATCGGCGGCTCACCCGGACCGCCTTGTGGCCCGTGCTGTTCCCATTTGTCGGCCCTCCATGATCGTGGTCGCTCATTCAGAAATCGTCCTGCAGCGCCGACCGGCCCGAGGATGACCACTTTATAGGAAGGGATGGAGTCGATGAGGAAGGGCATGTTCGCGTCTCCACGAGAGTCCCTTGCTGCGGCGAGACTCTTCAGCGCCGCGCGAAGCTGGCTTTCCGATGGAATCCGCGCCGGACTCTCGTCGGCAACATCGCTCTCGGTTTCACCCAAAACGACGTACTCGGCGCGCGGCCAGATGACCTCGCGAAAAATGAAGAGTCCACCTGCGACGACGGCGACGCCCCCAACCGCGATCGCTGCGATCGTCCACGCGCGCCGACGTCGAAAAGGAGCGCTGAGGCTACCTTGGCGTTGCGGACTCGGAAAGCCTCGCCCGTATCGCGCATTCGGTGGCAAGTCGTTCGCATATTCGGGGCGTTCCTCCCACTGCACCCAACCGTGCTGCTTGAGAAATGGGAGGGCCTCCATCAGAAATGCATCCGCGTAGATTTGATGAACCGGTGCTGCGTTTAGC
>JAHFDV010000137.1 GCA_023248815.1 Myxococcales bacterium | reverse complement strand
CGATTCACTCGGTTCGCCGGACGTCTTCTGCCTTCAGGAGATTCGCGTTCGCCGTGGGGACCGCGCGGCGCTTCACTCGCCTCTCGGCGCCCTCCCGGGGTACACGGCCGCGGCGTGTCTCGCGGACGATCCGCGCAACGTCACATTTCGCGGCGGAAGAATGTATGGAGTCGCGACCTTCGTCAAAGACCGATTCGGAGGCGTCGAAAACGAGGAGGTCGCATGGGACCGCGAGGGGCGCGTGCTCTTCACTTCGTTCGAAGGACTCACGTTCGTGAACGTCTATGCGGTCAACGGAACGAGCAAGCCGTACTTCAATGTCGATGGCGAGCTCGAAGGCACGCGTCATGACTACAAGCGCCGCTTCATCGACCGGCTCGCAGAAGAATGCCAACTACGTCAACGCAAAGGTGGCGACCTCGTCCTCGTCGGAGACTGGAACATCTCGCGATCCAAGCTCGACGTGACCCCGAGACTGCGCACGGAAGAACCCCACGCGTCGGCGCGCGCGGCCTTCAACGAGGAGCTCATGCCGCGACTCGATCTCGTCGATGCGTTTCGGGAGCTTCATCCGGGGGCTAGGAAGTACACCTGGCGAAATCGTGTGGTTCGTTCCGGCAAGGACGCAGCTCGTGTCGATTACGCTCTCGTTCCTCGGTCCATGATGTCGCGAGTCATCTCGGCGGACATCCTCGAAGAAGCACCATTCATGCACAAAAGCGATCACGCCCCCATCACTCTCGAGTTCGAACGAGCGTGATGGGGGCGCGATTTCCCGTGGCAATGGCGCGCTTGTCAATTGGAGCGCGGGGGTACCGCACTGTCGATTAGTGCGCGTGCGTCGCGCGGGAATTCGTCTTCGCAGACGTTCGTTTGGTCGAGCGCTTCGGCTTGGCGGTTTGCTCTTCGAAGGCTTTGGTCGCGGCCGTAGGCCTAGGCGAAGGTGAGGGCTTGGCGTGCGCCGTCGGAGATGAGCCCCAGAGTTTGACGAAGCCGCGGTCGACGTAACCGCCGAACGCGTCTTTCATCTCTTTTCCGAGCGCGCTTTGCGTCTCGTCCGCCATCGCCTTGCGCACCTTCGGGAAGAGGTCTTCCTCTTCTTCCTTCACGTGGTGTTCGATGAGCTCCTTCAAAGCGGTGACGCGAGCGTCGAAGCGCTCGTCGGAGACGCTCGTGCCGAGGAGATTGCGGAGCGCATAGCGCGCGACGTCGTGCTCTTCGTAGCTCTCCATCACGAGATCTTCTTTCACCTTTTTCACGGCAGGATAGAAAATCTCTTCCTCGATCATCATGTGCGCGCCGAGTGCGTCGGCAAGCTCACGGACAGTGGCTTTTTTGTCGGAGCGCCCCGATTCGATGCGCTTGAAGAGTTGTTCGACCTTGCGATGTTGGGCTTCGAGAAGTTCTGTAGCTTTCAAAATGGCCTCCTGGTTGAGTCTGGCCAATCGTGTTTGCAAAACTCGTGCGCATCACGATCGCCTCACTCTCGCGGCGCGGTTTTTCGCAGCTCCAAGATGAGGTCCGTCACCTTCTCCTGGTGGGGGCGGTCTGCGATGACGCGTGAAACGAGACCTGCGAGCTCGCTCGACGAGTAGCGCGCGTGGGCCACGATGAGCGGTACGTCGGAGTCTTTGCGTGACGGACTGCCGTGCCATGAACGGTAACGTGAGGCGAAATAGAACCGCTCTTCTGGCGTCGCGCGATCCCCGTTGTGCGTGATCAAAAGGATGTCGCCGGCGCGTTCGCCGTGCGGGCCTTTCCCGAGGTCCTCCAGGCGAGGCGCTACCTCTTCGTACGTCGGATGCGGCACGTCTTCGAGATAGCGAGCCACGGGGACGGTCTTGCCATCCCCCACGTAGACCTCGAAGGCGTCGTCGTTTTCGGCGAACGGCTTCGGCCTGCGCGTGAGGATCATGTCAATCGTGCCCTTGAGTGCAGGGACCAACTTGCCATCAGCGTTGTTGCGGAAATAGAGCTCTGCAAGGGGGAGGACGTCTTCCTCGTAGCGCGGCGGTTTGCCCCAATCGCACGCGGTTCCTTTCTTCGGACAGGTCGACCGATCGGCCACGTAGACAAAAGCTGTCGCGCCTCCATAGGCAATCACGGTGTCGAAGTCGTCGCTCTTGCCGACCTCGGTCTTGAAGGGACGAAGGCGATAGCCGGCTTTTTTGAACAGGGCAGGCGGGTCGTCGTCTCCAGACGTAGCAAGCGCGTGGCGATCATCGCTCATCACTTCCGTATGGCCGTGGTCCGAGGTGAGGAGAACGAAGCGGTTCTCGAGGGTGCGATGGCGTTCGAGAGACTCGGCGAGCTTGGCCATCAGTGGGTCGGCAATCTCGCGCAGGTAGGCGCGCCGAGCCGCATCGGGCCCTTCTTTGGCGACGTGCGCATAGAGGTCGGTTCCGGCGAGATACACGGTGAGGACGTCCGGCACCGGGTTCTTCTCGAGTGCTTCCACTACGACCGCGACGACTTGCTGATCGAGCTTCGCATAGGCCCCACGCCCCACCTTCTCGCTTCGCCCGAGATCGGCGACGAATTCTCCGAACGCATCGGTGAGAAGCGTCGGCTTCGCGAGGAGGAGCCGGTCGGCGCCGCGAAAGATCGCGTGCCCTCCAACCCAAATGAGCACGTTCGGGTCTCCTGCGCGGAGCTGCTCGTAAACCGTGGGGCTCGAGATCAAGTTGTTGAGGTAGCTATCGGTGTAGAGTGCAAGTGTCCGACTTGCATCCGAGAACGAGCTCGGCGCGGGCGCGGCGAAACGACGCTCCTCGCGAATGAAGTACTCGTTTCCCATCACGCCGTGAACGGCCGGCGGCGTTCCCGTAAACGCAGTCGACCACGCCGCCATGGTCGACGATGGGAGTGTCGACCGCATTCGGTCGTCGAGGTGGGCGTGCGAGAGCATCGTATCGCCGCCGAGAAGCCGCGTGAACCCGGGGAGCTCTCCTCGCCGCAAGAGCTCGTAGAGCAGGTCGCGATCGATTCCGTCGAGGCCGACGACGAGAACCGGCGCGCCCGATCCCGAAGTCTGCGGAGCACCGGCTTCGCGCTTTCGTAGGAGCACTTGATCGCCCTGGGTGAGAAGCGTCGCCATCTTCGAGACTGTCCCCCCGCATCCGACGACGAATGGCAGTACGAGGGCTGCGAGTGCACGAAGGAAGAAGAAGGAGCTAGTGCGCACGCACCCTTTTACTCGCTCGTCGTGCACGAGATGCAGGTTTATGGCGCCGGCCTTTCTCGCATATGCTCGGCGTCACATGCCGCTCCACGCGCCGCCAGCTTCTCTGCGCACCCTCTCTTCGGTGAAGCGTCTCGTCGTCCCGGGAGCGCTCGCGTTCGCGCTTCTTCTCATTGGCTGCCTCTCGAGCTCGTCGACGGCGGCGCTGGGTAGTAGCGTATTTTCACCGCACCAGAATCGCTGCACGACCGAACAGCTCGATGCCGTTCCGCGTTGCTATGCCGACTTCAAAGCGAACCAAGCCGACTGCGCGCTCATCGGCTTCAATCCGAATACGGCGCCGACGAATGCAGTGAGCGGCGACTGCGGAAGTTGCCTCATCGCCAACACGGATAGCCCGGGAGCTGCGTTCAAAGCTTACAGCGCGGGCAATCTGTCGTTCTTCGGCGTGAACGAAGTCGGATGCCTCGAGGCGTTCGCGAGTCGCGCCTGTGGCGAGCTCGCGCGACGCGTCATCTCTTGCCTCGCGCGCACGTGTGTCCTCGATGGCGAATACATGAGCCCTGCGGCGTTTGCGGCATGCGAGAAGTCGTCGTTGACCGGGTCGTGCGCTTCCGAATCCCAAGCGCTCCGACCTTGTCTCGACGACTCGATTCGAGTCTCCGATGCATCGACGATCGCGACGACCCTCTCGGGCGACGCCGATCCCGGAGTTCCCGTCGACGCAGGGCCCATCCTCATCAGCGCAGAAGCGGGCACGACCGTCTCACCCGTCGTCGACATCTGCTCGCGATTCCAGAGCTTCACGGGAGAAGCGACACCGAGTGACGTGGTGTTCGCGTGGGCCAATTACCTCTGCGGCCCGTGAGACGCTGCGGGCCCTGAGAGCTGTCTCGCACCTGCCGTTGCGTCAGGGCAAGCAGGCCGGCGTATCGAGCGAGCCGAACTCGCCGAGGTCTTTCGGGCAGAGCGTCGAGCTGAACGCTCCCGAGATCGTGCCGCCGGGGAACGTGAGGCTCACGGTGCCGGAGATCGACGCGGAGCTCGAAGCCGTGACCGTCAACGTGCCGGACGTTGCCGATTCGACGGCGGGACCGCACGAAGCGTCGAGCTTTCGAATCTCGCCGATGAAGCGCTGCGGGAGAAGCCCGGCGCTGCTCGTCACGAAGCCGTAGCTTCCCGTTGCCGGGATGGCGCTCGATGCGATGACGATTCCGACGAGAAACGAGTTCGCTTTCACCCCGATGCTGCCGCACGTCGAAATGCCGCCCGATGCCGACGAGAAATAGACGTAGGTTTGGAGAACCGGCGCGCTCGAAGCATTGGACCCGGTGCCTGCGGGCAGAAGCACCGAGAACCCTTGCGAGGTTGCGGTGGAAAAGGCCGCGCTGTCGTACGTTCCGTTCGGCGTCGTCGTGACGGGAGTGCTCGTGTCGTTGCCGTCTTCGATGCCGCATCCTTGGCGCAGAAACATCGAGAGAGCGAAAAGACCGTTGAAGGAGGAACGGAGGAGCATTGGGTGAGTTCTACGGTTCGTTCGCCAACCCACGCAACGCCCAAATCATTCCCGTGCGAACGCATCGCAAAAAGAAACCTGTGTTTCCTTATGCGACGCGAGCGCACGCTGCGCTTCACGGAAGGGAGCTAGCGAGCGGCAGTCCGGCGGGGGCAGGGAAGAACGCGACGTGACCTGCGTAACCGACGTCGGGACTCGTGATCACGCGATCGGGCGTGAGGTTCTCGTTCGACGCCGTCAACTGCTCGGGTGCGATGCGAACGAAGTTGCCTTGCGCTGAAGCGAGCCAGAATCCGCCGCCCTCGTCGAGCGCGATATTTTCGGGAAGTGCCGCCACGCCAATCTTCAGGGTGATGGTCGGAGTGATCTCTTTCGCGCCCGACTCGCCGAGCGTCGCTGCGGGGACCTTGAACAGCGTGTTGCCGTTCGAATCGAGCACCCAAAGATCACCGGCCTTGTCGAAGGCGAGCCAATCGACGCCGATCGCGGCCGTCACCGGCCCTGACGTACTTGCCGAGAGATTGAACGCAGAGGTCGGCGCGGCGCCGAGCAGTGCGGAGCTGTCGAAGCGATAGAGCTTTCCGCCCGCGCCTGCAAAGAGATCGCCGTTCGAGTTGAACGCGAGGCCGACGGCCCCTTCGAGAGCAATCGACGAGCTAGGCGCGACCGTTCCCGTCTGGGACAAATCGATCGCTTTGATCTTGTAGATCGCCTTCGCGCACGGCGAAGAGATGTAGAGGCTACCCTCGCGATCGAACGCAGCGCCCGACACCGCGGGAATGCAATTGAGCGTCGAGACGGTGATCGTACGCGCCGGTGTTTTTACCGTCGGATCGGCGAGTGAAGCCGCCGTATACATCGCGAAGCCCGTCGCCGTGGGAACCCAGAGGTTTCCGTCGTGATCGAAGAGCTCATGACCCACCGAATCGGCCGTCGCCGCGAATGCCGAAGTGGGCGAACCGCTCGCCGCGATCGTGCTGCTCGTAAAGGCGAGAAGGTTCGTGTTGCTCGGGTGATTGGCATTCGTTACCCAGAGCTTGTTGCTCGTCGCAATCGCGTCATACGTCACGGTGAGCGTGTCCGTGGTTCCGTTTCCGATGCAGCTCGACTCACGCGTGACCGTGGCGCTGTACGCGGTGCGCACGATCGGATCGGCCACCGTGACGAGGCTCGCCGCAATCGTGTATGCGCCGGCAGGGGTGCTCGCATTCGTGTCGGTCGCCGTGATCGTTCGGTCGCCGCTCGGCCCCGTCAGCTTGACGTTGGCGAGGACGCCCGCGGGCAAGCCGTTGACCTCGACGGTCAGCGTGCCCGTGCCGGTCGTGGCCGTGCACGTGTCGCCGCCGCTATCCGGATTCGTGCCGGGAGGATCGGAAGGATCGTCACCGCAGGCGACCGCGAACGTGAGCGCCGAGAGGAATGCGAAGGAAGTGAAAAGCGTGTGGGAGTGGGTACGACGAAGGATGTTCTTCATTGGGTCACAAGCTGCGTACGCCCCGACCGAGAGCAAGGGGAACAAAAAAGAGTGCCCTTACAGGCAAGGCACTGTGGCTCTCGATGCGCGAAGAAGTTAAGCGAGGAACTGAGCACAGTTGCGACGCCTGGCGACGAGCCTGCGCGATGCGCGTGCGACGGAGCGCAGGTCCCACAAATCTGATCGAAGCTCTGCGTGCGGCACCCGCATCGACCCCTGTGCGACCACATCCGCGCAGACAGAAAACGGATCCATCAGTGTTCGATATTTTGAGGCCATTTTAAGACGCAGACTATTATTAATATTGGGTAATTTGCCTGGCGCGAAAGTTGCGGCCGCGGCCGACAGATGACTCGGATTCTACGAAATACGGTCGTTGCGTTCGGCATCGCGATCGCAGGCATGACCGCCATCGCGTGCGCGCCGGATGACTACGAAGAGAACGTCCGAACGTCCGAGGAGGCACTCACGCCGACGCCCCTCGGCGCGAACAAAGTCGCCGGCATCGACGTCTCCGAATATCAGGGCACGGTCGACTGGCCTTCGCACAAAGCCAAGGGCCGTGAGTTCGCGATCACGCGCATCGGCGACGGCACCTACGAAGATCCGACGTTCGATCGAAACTGGAAGGGCATCAAGGCCGCAGGAATGATCCGCGGCGCCTATCAATTCTTTCGGCCAGGCAAAGATCCCGTCGCCCAAGCAGACATCGTCATTCGCCGCGTCGGCAAGCTCGCTCCTGGCGATCTTCCCTGCACGATCGATGTCGAGGCAACGGACGGCCAATCCAAAGAGGTCATCGCCGACAAGGTGAAGACTTGGCTCGAGCGCGTCGAGGCCGGCACCGGTCGCAAGCCCATCATCTATACGGGTCCCTACTTCTGGCAAGACAATGTCGGGAGCATGGCGTTCGTCGACAACCCGCTCTGGATCGCGCACTACGGAGCCGCGCAGCCGAGCCTGCCCGCGCCGTGGAAAGCCTTCGCGATTTGGCAGTACGGCGATAGCGACGGCCAGCTCGATGTCGACTGGTTCAACGGTTCTAAAACGGAGCTCGAAGCGTTCGCTCAAGTCGGTGGAGGCACGACGACGCCTTCGTCGACCGGAGATGCGAGCGTGATCGAAGACCCGTGCGCCGATGGCGGCACGGGCGTCGGTTGCGCGAAAGAAGCGGGCACGATCAGCGTCGGATTCAAGGCCGATCTCCAGGCGACTGACGACGATTTCGAACCCGGTTGCGCGGCAACGGGCTCGCGCAATGGGAAGACCTCGCTAGCGCCTTTCGTGGGCCTCGCTGCCTTCATCGGAATGCTCTTCGTTCGCCGCAAAAACAAGTCGTCCTGACGGTCGAGCCTCTCTTCGAAAGGCCGCACGCGGCCCCTCGCAGCCGGAAGGCCTCCGCGGCTTTTTCTCATGGCTAATGGGCAGCGCGATCTGCGACTTTGTCGCTGAAATTTCGATTCCTGACCATCTAGCCAGGCCTTCCGCGGAATCGGGCTCAAGTTCGCGAGTTCTCGGTCGTTTTTAGGGGATGTAAGGCGCTTCTCCCCAAGGTGCCCTGCGAACCCAAACCGAGAAGACACCCCTCGAGAAAGGAGTCGTTCCCATGCGACCCCAAGACCCATCAGCGAAGTCGACAAATGACCCCGCGTCGTCGTCCGCAAAGGACGATGTAACTCATTCGACCGAAGACCCGTCGTGCGCGGATCTCGAAGCTTGGCTGCAGACGCTCCCGAGTCTGCTTGCGCCACTTGCCTATACGGCACCGACGCGCGTCCGGGCGACGCAGCTCCGAGTTTTCGAAGACTCCGTCGTCGCGACGATCAAAAATGCGCTCGCGCACTTTGCGCTACGCGGCGGCGACATCGGCGGTGACTACGAGGCCGTCGTTCGCGACGAGCTCTCCTTCGCGCTTGGTGACAGCCTCTGGCTCACGCCAACGGCTTTCGAAGATGGTCCGACGCGTCTCTCGCAGCGTCCCACGCAGCCGGCTCCGGTTCGGCCTCTTCGCTTCGACAGCGAGGTTGCCGAGTGTGCCGCAGAAGATGATCCGTTCCCCTCGATCGAACGTCAGACGCCGCGGGCGCGCTTTCTCGAAGCCGCATCGCTCTCCGCCCTGGCGCGAGACCTTGGCGTGACGAGCGACATCATCGAAGAAGAGCTTTCGCTCAGCGACTCCGATCTGGACTGGGATCAAGCCAGCGATGACGATGTCGTGTGTCTAGACGATCACGAAATCGTCGAAGAGAGCGGCGTCTACGTCGTTCGAGTCGACGAAGTGGGCAAGCGACTCATCGCCCGCGTAGAAAACTTTGGCTCACTGGCCCGATAAGGGTAATCGGGCTTCTGCCCGGAGCGGCGTCGAATCCGCGGGTGAAACGGATTCGGCGCCGCAGTAAGCCATCGGAGGATGCATCGCGTCTTTCGACACGAACGAGTGCCGAGGTCGCAAGACCCTCGAGTGCTCGCTTCGCTTTTAAGCGTCGTCGCAAGATGCATTGGGACCTAGAGTGCTGTGCATGACGACCTTCTCCATCGTTGGTTCCGGCGCCATTGGTGGCGCCATCGTTCCTCACTTCGCGCGTAGCGGCATCGAGGCACTCGTTGCAAACCAGCGCGGCAAGGCCTCGCTGAAAGAGCTCGAGAAGAGACACGCGCCGGTCGTTCGCGCGGTCGACGCTGCCGAAGCGCTCCTCGCCGATATCGTCATCCTTGCGCTACCGTTCGACGCGATCCGCGAGGCGACGAAAGACGTCGGCGATTGGAAGGGACGCATTGCCGTCGACGCCACGAACGCCATCGACCTCCCTGCCTTCACTCCGAGGGATCTCGGCGGACGACCTTCGAGCCACGTCTTACAAGATTCACTCCCAGGCGCCCGCGTCGTCAAAGCCTTCAACACATTGCCCGCGGAGGTCCTCGCGAGCGACCCGTCCAAAGAAGGAGGGCGCCGCGTGCTCTTCGTCTCGGGGGACTTCGACGAAGCGAATCGCGACGTCGCCACGCTCATCGAGCGCCTCGGCTTCTTTCCGGTGACGCTCGGCAAGATTGCGGGGGGCGGTCTGCTCCAGCAATTCGGCGGCCCACTTACCGTGCACAACCTCAGCAAATACTGACGGTTGGAGAGGGTCGAGAACCTATTGCATAACGCCACAAGCTAGAAATACGCCATCGGTATCAGTCATTTACGATGGTTGCAAAATGCATCGCGTCGAAGCCGTTCCGCGGATATTCTTGAAGATGGGTGGTCGCCAAACTCCTTCGCAAGGTCGTTCACGATCTCACGCTGCGCTCGCGCGGTGAGGAGTCCGTCGCGCATGTAATTGCGCCGCTGCATCACGAGATGCTCGATGGAGCCGAGGAAGACATCGAAGACGTGCGCGAAGGAAAACCGCGTTCGAAGACGCAGTGGATTTCGCGGTCGTCAGACGGTGGCGTTGCGACCGGGATCTGGGAGTGCTCGGCGGGCACGTTCGGTTGGTATTTCGCCGTCGACGAGATCGTGCACGTGCTCGATGGCGAGGCGACGGTCACGCACGATGGCAAAAAGGTCGAGCTGAAGGCGGGAAGCGTCGCCTATTTCCCGATCGGAGCGCAGACGGAGTGGTGCGTTCCGAGGCGACTTCGCAAGCTCTTCGTGCATCGGGAACCCGCCGCGATCGTGCACAAGTTCCTCCGCGGCCGCTGAGCCGGCCCCCCGGGCGCGTCTCCAAAAACTCCAACGATCTTCCAAAAGGGCGGCCCGTCCACTAGAACGAGCGTGAAAGTCTCACTCGCTCATGCTCGAAGCCACGGCCTCACTCCCATTGATCGCTTCGCCCGACACCCCGACACTTTCGGGATGGGGACGCGTTCCTGTCCCCGGCACCGAGATCGTTCCGAATGATCTCGAGATGGCGACGCGCGGCGCGACGCTTACACGTGGGCTCGGTCGCTCCTACGGAGACTCTTCGCTTCCCGCGAACCCGCGCGACAAGATCGTGACCTCGCGCCTAGCGAATCGAATTCGATCCTTCGACGCCTCGACGGGAATCATTCGTGCAGAAGCTGGCCTCTCTCTCGTCGATCTCATTCGGCTCATGATCCCGCGCGGCTTCTTTTCACCCGTCACTCCGGGCACGAAGTTCGTGACGCTCGGCGGAATGGTCGCGAGCGACGTTCACGGCAAGAACCATCATCGCGAAGGATGCTTCGGCAACCACGTCACGAGCCTGCGTGTCCGCCTCGCCGACGACAGCATCGTCGAGTGTTCGCGCGAAGTAGAGCCCGACCTCTTTTGGGGAACGATCGGTGGAATGGGCCTTCTCGGGCACGTGCTCGAAGTCGAGTTCCAGCTGCTGCAAATCTCGAGCCCGTGGATCTGGATGGAGAGCGTGCGCGTGCGTGACATCGACGAGTTCCTGAGCGAGCTCGGCCGCACTGCGCCCATCTGGCCGATGACGATGGGCTGGATCGACTGCTTGAGCCAGGGCAGCTCGATGGGGCGCGGCATCATGATGGCGGGGCGTTGGGCGACGAAGGAAGAAGCGCCGACGACGCCTCCGCGCTCTGCTCCTCAAGTCACATTTCCTTTCACGCTTCCGAACTGGGTGCTGAACCCGTTCACCGCGAGCGCTTTCAACGCCGCTTACTTCTGGAAGCAGATGGCGCGAAAGAGCGAGACGTACACCTCGCCCGAGCCTTTCTTCTATCCCCTCGATGCCATCCTCGAATGGAATCGCGCGTACGGCTCTCGAGGCTTCACGCAGTACCAATGCGTGCTTCCACGCGCTGCGGGTGCCGAAGCCGTCCGAGAATTCATGTTCCTTCTTACGAAGCTCGGCGGCGCCTCTCCGCTCTGCGTCATCAAAGATTGTGGACCCGAAGGGAAGGGCGTCCTCTCTTTCCCGCTCGAAGGTACTTCCATTGCGATCGACATGGCCGTCTCGCCGGACATTCAACGCATCGTCGATCGCCTCAACGAATTCGTCATCGCCGCAGGAGGCCGCGTGTATCTCACGAAAGATCGTTTCACTCGGCGCGAGCACTTCGTAGCGATGGAACCGCGGCTTCCGCGTTTCATGGCTCTGCGAGACAAATACGATCCGAAGCGTAAATTGCGCAGCGCGCAGTCCGTTAGGCTCTTTGGAGACACCCAATGAAGACGGTAGTGTTCGGCGGCACGACGGGCATCGGTCGCGCCATTTCGCAGAAGCTCGCCGAGCGCGGCGACTCGATCTTTCTTCTCGCGATGGACGAGAAAGAGCTCGAGCAAAGCGCGGCCGATCTCAAGGCACGCAATCCGCGAGGCCAAGACGTAGGACATGCGCTGTGCAATCTCGAAGACCCGAGTGGTTTCGAAGGGGCGTTGGACGCTGCAGACAAGGCCCTCGGAGACTTCGACTCCGTCATCGTCACCGCCGCCATGTACGCAACGCAAGACACGCTCGAGAACGACATCGAGCTCACGCGGCGCCTCCTCACGGTGAACTACGCCAACACCGTCGTCTTCTGCGAGACCGTCCGAAAGCGTCTTCTTCGGCGCGGCGGAGGCTCGCTCACCGTCTTTTCGTCCGTCGCAGGCGATCGCGGCCGCAAGCCAGTGGCCCTTTATGGGTCGAGCAAGGCTGGTCTCTCGGTCTATCTCGAGGCGCTCGATCACAAGTTCCACGAGCAAGGTCTCCACGTGCTGACGGTGAAGCCGGGATTCGTGAAAACCGGAATGACCGCCGGCCTCAAACCGCCGCCGTTCGCTGGTGAGCCTGATCAAGTCGCGCGCGATGTCATTCGCGCGATCGATGCAAAAAA
>JAHFDV010000499.1 GCA_023248815.1 Myxococcales bacterium | reverse complement strand
CGTCTCTTGGGCATCCGCCACGAAGTACTGCAAAAGCCGAGGATGGCGGTTGCCAAGCGAAGCGGAATGGGAATTCGCCACAGGACGCCCAAGCGGAGCCATCTATCCGTGGAGGAATCGAGAACCAACGTCCCGCGAAGAGCCGAATGGAACTGTGGTGAACGCATGCGGGCAAGAATGCGCACGGTCGCGACAACGAGGGCCCTCACTCGCCGATCGTAATCCACTGGATGGCGGCTTGGAGGCCGGGACGCGGGCCGCTCTCTTTCGGGATGAGTGGCCCAATCTTGCCCCCGTAGACGCGTTAAAGAAAGGGGCCACGAGCGCAGGCGTGGTCAACCTTCTTGGGAACGTGGCCGAATGGACCGACGATGTTGAAAACAACGATCAAGGAATGGATAAGCCCGTGCGTGGCGGCAGTTGGTACGAGTTCCTGGGTGACGCGCACAGCTCAGTGAGCGTGGAGCGAGTCGATGCTAGTTCCCGGAGTGCGCGAATCGGCTTCCGTTGCGCGGCGAGCCTGTAGCGCGGAAGCCCAACCGCGAGCGAATCTCTCTAGCTCTGAATCCCGTTTTCGACTTTCGGGCTACCGTGCCTTCCACCATTTCCCCAGCCGATGAATCGCGGCGCCCAATAGCGAACGCCGCTTGGCACTCTTCGCTTTTCGTCGCGACTGTACGCCTTCGTTCGCGGGCGCTCGGCCTTTCTCTGGAAGCAAATCGAGAAGCGCTCGATACCGCGCCTGGTGCTCCTCCGGAATCCCCTGCCCCGCCGTTCGGCCCATGCTCTCGTACGTCCCGCCCGTGAACTCGAAGTCGATACCGAACACTCCCTCGGGACGCTCCTTCATCCGCTGAATGTTCTTGTAGCGGTTCGACTTGATCACCTCGCGCAGCGACGGCGTACAGACGACGACCGCGACGCGATGTTCGATCGCTCGAAGCCGCGCGAGGATGATCGCTTCGTCTTGCGTCAGCGCATCGGTCGCAGACGAAAACGTGACGACGTGAGCATCGAAGTCGGCCTTTCCTCCTTCGTGATTGTGAATGCACAATGGATCCCTCAAAGCATCGGCCGGTAGCGCGAGCACTCCAACGCGCTTGCCGTCGACCTCGATCGCTTTCCAACTCGCGCTCTGCGGCACGTTCGCATCCACGTGAATCACGGCCTTCGCCTGGGAAGGCGCAAGGGCGATTGTGAGCACGTCGTAAATCTTCGGGCTGTAGTCTTGCGCAGCCTTCAGCGGCTCGAGCTCTCCTTCGAGATCGAAGAGCTTCACGCTTCCCTTTCCCTCCTTGACCCGCGTGGGAGTCATCGAGCGACCGCGAACGAAACCGTGAGAGAACGCACGGTTGCTGGTCGCTTCATTTCGAGGATCGTCTGCCATCGTGAAGAGAAAAGGAATGCCGAGCTCGAGCGACCGCCCCACCGCGACGTTCAGCCACTTTGCCGGCACTACATTGTTCCCCGTGAGATCGAAGATCACGTCGGCGCCTTCTTTGACCCATCGTGAAGAGACGAGTCCGAAGAACTGATCATGGCAAAGCTCTACCCCGACGTTTCGGTCGCGCAGACGAATCGGTCGGAACATCGCGTCACGCTCTCCGTCGTAGTCGGGAAGCTCATAGGGCAATACTTCCGACGTCGAGTGCTTCGCATAGAAGTGCTCGCGGGTCTCGCCCTTGCCCGGCTTCGGATTCCAGTAGCCGGCGCACTGCATTCCGCGACGCGCGAAAACCTCGTAGAGCCAAACTCCTACGAGAGTTGGGGCTCCGTACTCTTCTGCGAGAGCTCGAGCCTCTTCGACGACTTGCTCACGAATGGACGCAAGCTTGGCTTCGTTCGCGTGAATCTCGATGTAGTTCTCGGGGAACACGAGAAGGTCGACATCCCCTTTTTTGATCCAATCGCGCAGCGTGCGCTCTTCGAGCTCGTCCTTGGTGGGTACGACCAGCGCCGCCTGAAAGCGCATCAGAAGTCTTCGCTCCGTACGGTCACGCGAGAAAGTGGGAAGAACGGAGAGTATGTCGCGAGCGCGGCCTTGGCGGCCGCTTCGGCCTCAGCGTTGCCCGCGACGAAGACGCCTGCCATCCCGTGCGAAGAGAGATTGAGCAATCCGCCGTAGCCGTGCTTCTTGGCGTCGTTCTCGAGCTCGAAGGCGACGACGACGATCTCGTCGCACTTCTCGAGATCGATGAAGGGCGCGGTCTTCGCCGCGAGCGCGCCCGGCTCGCGGTTCGCTACGGCTTCGACGAAGTCACGCAGACCACCGGGCATACGAAGCGTCCAGGCCATGTCGATCTGACTCTTCGTGCGGTCAGAATTTTTCGGCGAAGGCGCGACGTAAGATTCTCGAACATGGAAGCCGGCATCTTTCCCAAGCTGCTCGAGACGCGGGCGAACGGACGCTGCCCATTTCCCCTCTCCGCCGCCGGGTTTCGTGACGGCTTTCGGTACGAGCGGTTCAACCGAGGCATCGAGCTCGAGCTGCGCGAGCTCGGGTAAGAGCTCCATCGCGAACGGAAGAAGTGACTGCTCTCCGAAGAACGCCGCCTGAGTTCGCGCGAGGCGCTGCGCGCGCTCGAGCAGATTGTCGCGACTGCCGCTGTTCACCGCGAGGAAACCAAAAGGCGCCCCGCTAGCGCGGATGTTCGCAGCATCGGCCTGCATTCCTTTGGTCGAGGCGTCCGTGCCTTCGATCTCCCATGCGGCGATGGGAAGAGCTTCGTCGAACATGGGGACGAGTGCTCCGACCGCTGCGATGGCTTTCAGTTGTGCGGAGGTGAGCGGAAGGGACCAGAGGACATCGAGTACTGGACCGTAGTGTTTCGTATCGGTGCGCGCTGGGCGAATCTTGACTTCGCGGCTCGCGCGGAAGCCGAGCTTGGTGCCGATGTTTACAGCGTGGGCATGATTGGCGGAGGTTTCAGGGTTCATGGCGGCGAAGGCGGCCCGCGAACTTCGTTAGCGCGTCGCGAGCGCGCGTCGGATTTCTCGACGCTCCGTGAAAAGTAACGTCTCGCCCAGTCCCGTCTTGAATCTCGGCGTTTCTTGGAGCAGCGCGAGAGTCATCGCTTGAATTCGTGCGGTAGCAGCACTTCTCTTCGCGTATCGGCAAGGGCCGCTTCGCGGAGGTACGCCGCAGGATCGACACCGACGAGCTTCGCGGTCTCGATGAGCGAGTAGAAGAGGGCGGCGACTTCGGTGCCGCGCTTCGATTTCGAGCCGAAGTGATTTTTTCTTCCGACGACCGGACCTCGGATCCCGCGCTCGGTCGCGTTGTTGTCGAGCGGGATGCGCGCATCTTCGACCTTCTTGAACTTCACTTCATTTTCCACAAACGAGTCCGCGCTCTTCGTGTAAGTCGCCTGCTCGCCGTTCACGAGTTCAAGCGTGATCGTTCCTGCACCGCCAACATGAATCTGTCGGCATGGCGGATCGAGGATGATGTTGTCTGTTGCGGGCGTGAAGTTGAACGCGCTCTGACTGGGAAGCAGGCGAATGGCTGCTTGTGTAAGCGGGATATTTTTGTGGCCAATTGGCGCGGCGATCGCGCTGCTTTGGTAGTTTGGGCTTGCGACGATCGTAAGGGTGAAGTCAGCCATGGTTCACGCCTTTCGATTCGGTCCTTTTGAGGACGCCACTTTGCTAGAGGGGGTGAACGCCTCGTCGATCTTCTTGGGATCGACGCTCTCGCCCTTCGGCAGGGCAAATGGGGTTCCTGTTTGAACGCCGCTGCACGTCAGATGCACGTCGTAGAAACCGGGTTTCTGACCCCAAGCGCCGTGATCGACGGGGACGACAAGGAGCGCACCTTCACCGCCGTCCCACTTCTCGGTGCCGATCCATTCTTCCGCATCGACGCACTCTTTGATGCCGAGGCACGTCCAGCGTCCCGATGATGAACGAAGGAACACTTTGAATTTCGCAGGCACGTCCTCACGCGCGGCGGGTGGCCTATCAACCCAGATGCTCAAGACAAGCTCGGCGGGCTTCGAAGACCACCGTAGGAAGTTTCCGTGATGCTCCTTGGGAAGCTCCTCACTCGCGTTCGGTTCCCAGTCGTCCACACCAAAAGGAATGCACCACTCTGGCCATGGCTCGCTCGCATCGTGGTGCGGGAGATCTGGAGCCCATCGCCGGAAGTGGGTTTCCTTCGGCTTGAAGAGCGCATCGAGGAGCGAGCTTCCGTATTGTCCGTACGTTCGAAACATCGGCGTTAGGCCCCCGTCGTGATGTTGAATTGCGTGCCCATGACGCCAATAAGCTGCTTCGCCTGTGCGTCCGTCACCGCGTAAGCGCCGACAGCGATCGCCGCGACCTTGCCGTCCCAGTATGTGCCGTACCCTTGACGACGACCGACCGAGAGCGAATTCCAGGTCATCGATCCGAGCGTTCCCGTGGCTTTGACGGTGAGCGCACTCACGTAGATCTTGCAGCTCG
>JAHFDV010000498.1 GCA_023248815.1 Myxococcales bacterium | reverse complement strand
CGCGCGGTCGGCGGTCGACATGCGCGTGTCTTTGTTGAGATAGAGCGCTTCGATGATGCGCGGCTCGGCGAGCATGCGCTCTTCGTTGGTCGCGATGAGCTCCGACACGGCTTCACTCGAGACGCGCGCTGCCAGGGCAACGCTGGTCGACGCAATCTGCGGAAGCATGAGCAGCTTCTGCATGAGCTCCGCGTTTTTCGCGTTCTTGAGGGCAAGCACTTCGATCACGGCGGGATCGAGATCCTTCGTGAGGGCGCTCGTCTGAAGATGCGGTGGAAGTTTTTCGAGCGTGGCCGTTGCGGATGCCGCGACCGTCGCATCCGTTGCCGATGCGAGCACGACGACGATGAGCAGCGCTTCGTGCGGCTTCAAGCCTGGGGCGACACCGCGCGAGGCCATCGTTCGCAACGGGACGGGCGTCTTCTCGTCGAGGAGACGAGCTGCGTTCGTGGGCAGCTTGCTCGTGTCGGGAGAGAGGCGGTCGATCGGTTCGGCGGACATGCGGTGTGGGCGGTGCTTTCGAAACGGGCGATCTTCGAAACGATGGTCTTCTAGAACCTAGCCTCGTGTCGGTTCTTGTGGGCTCATTCGTTGCGGGCTCCGGAGAGCGGCAGGAATGTGTACCAAGAGCACGAAAAACGAAGCGTTTCGAAGGAGTAGCGGAACGCCAGGGGAGGACTTATGCTTCCCGCGAGCGCTCGGAGTTTCATCCTACGCTCACCGAGAGAACGAAGGAAGAAGGAGAAGAACTGGATATGGGCGTTTTCGATTTCGTGAAGAACGGCGTGCGAGAAATGATGATTGCTCGTCCCGACACGGCGAAGCAGCTGCTTTGTTACAAGCACCCCGATCAGAACTTCCCCATGTACTCCCAGCTCACCGTCGACAGCGACGAGTGTGCCGTCTTCTTCAAGGATGGTCGTGTCGTCGGCGTTTTGCCCCCCGGCCGCCATACGATGCAGACGCAGAACATTCCGTTCCTCAACAACATCGTGAACAAGTTCACGGGCGGTGACGTGTTCATCGCTGAGCTCTTCTTCGTGCGCACGACGCCGAAGCGCGGCATTCCGTTCGGCGGCCCCATTGGCCTCATGGAAGACCCCATGACGAACGAGCTCGTCACGCCGCGTATCTTCGGCGAGTTCGCGATTCTCGTCGTCGATCCCGTGCGCTTCGTCATTGGCTACAACGGCCAAACGAGCGCTGGCGACGAAGACAACGAGAAGTGGATCAAAGACATGTTCCGCGCTGGCGTGAAGAACGTCCTCGGCGCCGTCTGTGACACCGAAGGAAAGAGCCTTCTCCAGGCGAACGGCCTCCGCATCCAGCTCTCCCAGGCTTTCATGCAGAATGCACCCGATCTCGCCGAGATGGGCCTTCGCGTTCATGCCATGGGCGACTTCCAAATCACGTTCTCGCCCGAAGACGAAGGCCGTCTCAAAGAGGCGCAGGCAGAAGTTGCCGCCGCCAAGCGTGACGTCAAAAAGCGCCAGATCAACATCGGTGGAGCTCAAGCAGATGCGCAAGCGCGTCAGTTCGAGCTCGATCAGAAGTTCCAGCAAGATGCTCGCTACGTGCAGCAGCTCGCGGGCAACTATCAGAACTACGCCGCCGGTCAGGCAATGATGGGCGCAGGGCAGGGAATGGCCCAGCACGGCGTCGGCGGTGGCGGCGTCGCAGGACTCGCAGCGCAGGCGGCCGTCGGCATGGGCATGGTCGGTCCGATGATGGGACAAATGGCGGGACAGGGTCAGCCGCAGTTCACTCCGGGCGCTCCGCAAAGTGGCGGCAGCGTTTCGACGTGCTCGAAATGCGGCGCGCGCCAACCTCAGGGCAAGTTCTGCATCGAGTGTGGAACGGCGCTCGCGCAGGCGAAGAAGTTCTGTGCCTCGTGCGGGTCCGAAGTCGCTCCAAGCGCGAAGTTCTGTCCGGGCTGCGGCACCTCTCAGGTCCAGCAGGCGGGCGCGCCACCTTCAGGCGGCGGCTAAAGGCCACTGGCGGTCTGGCGGACCACCTGGCGGCCAGCGCGAGTTGACCCTCGGACTTCGCGAAGGCGCTCCGATCGAAAAGCGTTCCAACAAAGACTTCGACCCCTGATAGGATCGAAGTCGGAACGTGCCGAAGCAGCAGCTCCTCCTCGTCGACGCCGATCATCGCAGCTTGCGCGTGCTCGAAGTCAGCCTTCGCAAGGCTGGCTTCACAGTCACGACGGCGCAAGACGGGAAAGACGCGCTCGACAAGGTGGAGTTGTCGCCTCCGGACCTCATCCTCACGGACACGCGGCTCCCCACGCTCGATGGCTACGCGCTCGTTCGGGCGCTGAAAAAGAACCCCGATCACGCATCCATTCCCGTCGTCTTCCTGACGAGCCAAAAATCGATTGAAGATAAAATTCGCGGGCTCGAGCTCGGCGTCGAAGACTACCTCACGAAGCCGATCTTCGTGCGCGAGCTCTTGGCGCGCGTGAACCTCCTGCTCACGCGTCGTCAGCATGACTCGATGTCGGGCGGCAGACCGTCCGTATCGGGGCGCACGCGCTTCAGCGGCTCGACGCAAGACGTCGCGATCGTCGACCTTCTCCAGACCTTCGAAGTCTCGCGAAAGTCCGGCGTATTGCGCCTCACGAGCGGCGAGCAGACGGCCGAGATTTTTTTCCGCGAAGGACAAATCATCGACGCAGAGCTCGGGAGGCTCCGCGGCGAAGAGGCGATTTACCGCACGCTCGTGTGGAACGAAGCCGACTTCTCCGCCGACTTCATGACCATCGAGCGCGAGCAGCGCATCGAAACGACGACGCAGGGCATCCTGATGGAAGGCATGCGTCGCCTCGACGAATGGGGGCGGCTCGTGGAGCAGATTCCGCCGCTTACCTCGCTCTTCGTCGTCAACGAGCGTGAGCTCGCCGAGCGCCTCCACGAGATCCCAGACGAGCTCAACGGCATCCTGCGGCTCTTCGACGGTCGTCGCACGTTGATGGAAGTCATCGACGAGTCGCCCTTCGAAGATCTCTCGACCATGGCCACCGTGTCGAAGCTCTACTTCGAGGGCCTCATCGAGCCGCTCTCCGAGCGCGCGCCATCGACCCGACCGCGAAGCCCCTCTGCTCCGCCCGATTCGGCGAAAGTGCAGGGCGAAGTGTACATGGGGAGCAAGACCGTGAGCGATCGCGCGCCCCGCGGGACCGAAGTCGTGAAGCGTCGCGGCGACGTCACCGAAGTGATGCCGGCGATCACCTTCCCCATCTCGAAGGGGCAGACGCTCGCGCCGCCGCCGGGGCCTGCTTCTGAAGACCAGCCGGCGGCAAAAGAGACGATTCCTCCGTCCCCCGGGTATCGCGCACACAGCGAAACCGAGAAGCCTCCCGCACCGAAGCCTACGCGCGAGACCCAGCCTCCTCCTGGAATCACGACGGCCAACGTCAAAGCACTTCAGATGAAGGAGACGGTGCCGCCGGCTCCCGCAACGTCGCTGGACGAGCCCCTCTCGGATGGAATTCCGGACACCGAAGATGCGCGCTCGTCGGATCGTCGCTCGTCGCATGCGAGTGGCACCCCCGTTCTCGAGTCGCGCTCGGCCGACGACATCGAGACGAATCCGAGCGGTCAGATCGCGCTCATTGCTGCGTCGCGCCCTTCCTCTGCGCCCGCTGCACCTAGAGGGTCGAGCGCGGGATCCTCTTCCTCGAAGGCGTCGGCTCCTTCTGTGCCCCCGCCCGAACCGATCAAGAGCGATCGTCCAGAAGAGCCCATTCCGCTCAGCCGTAGTCGCATTCCCATCGGCACTGCGACCCAGCGCATGAACGCGCTCGGCGGCGATGTCACCCGCGATGGAATTACGAATGGAGTCACGTCGTCGGGTGGTACAGCCAATGCTCCTCCTCCGTCCTCGAGCCTCGGCTCGAAGACCGTTTCGCTCGACGCGGCGTATCCAAACCGCTTCGACGCGACACCCGCGAGCCCAGCGGCATTCGAAGAAGCGTCCATTCCGCTCCTCGAAAGCGACGGTCGATCGCAGCCGACGACGCCTGCGCGCTTCGCTCCCTACGCAGGAATTCCACCTGAGCCGAGCAAGCAGCAGAAGTGGGGGGCGCTCTTCGTCGGTTTCGCAGGAACCGCGCTTCTCCTTTGTGTTTGGGTCTGGTGGAGCGAACGAAACGAACGCGCGGCGAAGCAACACGCGCTAGTCACCGCCACCGCCGCGCCGACGCAATCGGCCGTCATCCAGCCCACGGCAACGCAAGATCCCGTGGAAGCGACGGCGTCCGTTGGAGCGTCTGCATCCGCGTCCGCAGGCAGCGTGGCCTCGACCAGTGCGAGCGCAGCGGTCCCTGCGATCGCTACTGCCAACGCTTCCAGCGTTCCAACGACGAGCTCAGCGCCTACTGCGAGCGCGGCCCCCACGAGCAGTGCGGCGCCCACCGAGAACATCAACGATCTTTTGAAGCA
>JAHFDV010000136.1 GCA_023248815.1 Myxococcales bacterium | reverse complement strand
GAGCGTAAAGGGCACGATGAGGAAGCGGAGCTTGCCTTCGAACACGGGTCTTCGTACCACCCCGCGAAAGGTTCGCTCAACAGCTTCCTCGAAACGTGCCCCTGTCGTTTCAGCGCTTCACGCCAGAAATCTCGACCGAGCCGCTCGAGCTCGATCCGGTCAGCGTCGTCTCTTCGAACGTGAGTGACGTCGTGCCTGCGAAGTCGCCCTTTGCGCAGCGACTCTCGAACGTCTTTCCCTCGAACGTGAAAGTGCACGACCTGCCATCCTTGTCGTCCTCGACCGTCCACGTACCTCCGAGATCTCCGAAGATCGATTCGGCCGTCTTCGTGCGAGTCCCCGTGACCGACTTGTTCCGCACGTGGAAGCCGATGTGAACGTCGTCGCACGAAGCGGTGAGTGAGCCGTTCCCGAGGGTGAAGCGGCAGGCGTCGTCCGAGTGCCCCTTCTCGTCGCCGGTGAATGTCCACGAGCCCCCGATAGGAAGGAGTCCGGCCCCGAAGCTGAAGGCGTTGCCTTCGTGGTCACCGACGAAGGTCTCCGGATCATCGTTCTTCTCTTCGACGAACGATCCCGCAAGCGCCCCGCTCGAATCGATCGCGAACTCGAACGTGCCACCCGAGCCGTCCGTGATGAGCAGCTTCTTCTCGCTCAGCTCGATGCGCGCTTTGCTTTGATTGCCGTCTTGATCGGCCGTGACGTCCCAGATTCCGGAAAGGCTCGAGGTTCCGTCTGGGGTCGGAGTGGGCCCGCCCCGGTCGGTGCCGCTGCTGCAGGCGGTGGCCGCGGTAAGAAAGAGGGTGGTGAGGAGGGTAGAAGAATATTTCATCCCCGCCTCGTAGCACCCGAGTCAGCGCCAAGCTCGCCGTGGAATTATTAATTCGTCAACGATTTCAGCGTTGTCGAGGTTGCGCACACTTAGCGAAGGGAACCGTCTGTTCAGCGAATCTTCCCTGCCACGGCAAACGATCAAACTCCTGAAAAACAAGGGTCATTTCACTTGCTAACCCCGGGCTCTCGTTTATAACTCCGCTCCCCTTATCCCCCTCAGTGGGAAAGGTCCGGGATGAAGCAACCTTAGCCTTCCAAGTGAAGTCGAGGCTCCGCGTAAACCGGTTTCTCGGAAATTGCCGCGCTCATTCTGAGCGTTTCAATGGCCAACGACTCTCCCAAAGAGAGCGCCATGCCTCCGAGTCAACAAGGAGTGAAATCGATGGCTCGTTATACGGATGCGGTCTGCAAGCTTTGCCGCCGCCAAGGAATCAAGTTGTTTCTCAAGGGTGATCGTTGCCATACGGAAAAGTGCGCGGTGACGCGTCGTCCGTACCCGCCAGGCCAGCACGGCCAGGCGCGCAAGAAGCATTCGGAGTACGCCGTGCGTCTCCGCGAGAAGCAGAAAGTTCGTAACGTTTACGGTGTCCTCGAGAAGCAGTTCCGCGACTACTACTTCGAAGCCGCGCGCCGCAGCGGTCGTACGGGCGAAGAGATGCTCGGCCTCCTCGAGCGCCGCTTCGACAACGTCGTTTACCGCCTCGGATTCACGTTCACGCGCCCCGAAGCGCGCCAGCTCATCGTTCACAATCACTTCCGCATCAACGGCAAGAAGATGAACATCCCGAGCTACATCGTGAAGCCCGGCGACAAGATCCAACTCGGCACGGCCAGCCAGACGATCAAAGAGATCGTCGCCGCTCTCGCCAAAGCCGATGCGCGCCCGCAATTCAGCTGGCTCGAGCTCAACAAGGAAGCCTTCTCGGGCACCCTCAAGAGCCTCCCCGTTCGCGAAGAGCTCCGCGAGCTCGAAGCGAGCGAGCAACTGCCGCACGTCCGCGAGCAGCTCATCGTCGAGTACTACTCCCGCTAATGAAACGCGCATGAGTCTGCTACGCCCCGCCAATCGTCGGTCGGTTTTCCTCACCGTACGTGAGTACGGTTCCGGGAACCTTCCTAGCTTGGCGGTGCTCGCCTCGACTCCTGCGCGTTCCCTTTGCAATTGAAACAGTTTATAGACACCGACTCACCGCAATAAGGCCGGCAGAAGGCGAGATCTCGAAACGAGCTGGTGCGTTTCGAGAACTGGGACCTACGGGCCAACCCTGCAGCAACCAAAGGAACAAAAAGCATGAACGCAAATATGGTTACTCGTAACTGGCGCGAACTCATCCGTCCGCGTGGAATCCAAGTCGAGCAAGAAACGCTCACCGAGTTCTACGGCAAGTTCACCTGTGAGCCCCTCGAGCGCGGCTATGGAATTACGCTCGGCAACTCGCTTCGTCGCATTCTCCTTTCGTCGCTTCAGGGCGCGGCTGTCACGGCCGTTCGCCTCGAAGGTGCGCTCCACGAGTTCACCGCCGTCGGCGACGTCGTCGAAGACGTTACGGACATCATCCTCAATACGAAGGAAGTCGTCTTCAAGGCCGCCAACGCGAAGCCCTACACCGTTCGCCTCGACAAAGAAGGTCCTGGCCCGGTTTACGCGAAGGACATCGAGCTCGTCGATGGTCTCGAAGTCTTGAACCCCGATCACCTCGTCGCAACGCTCGACAAGAAGGGCCCCTTCCGCGTCGAGCTCACGGTCGACGTGGGTCGTGGCTACGTCCCCGCCGAGCGCAACAAGACGCCGACGATGCCTCTCGGAACGATTCCGATCGACAGCCTCTTCAGCCCCGTTCGCAAGGTGAACTACACGGTCACCAATGCGCGCGTCGGTCAAAACACCGACTACGACAAGCTTTCGCTCGAAGTCTGGACGAACGGCGCTGTCAATCCGGCGGACGCGGTTGCTTTCGCAGCCAAGATCCTCAAGGAGCAGCTCACGATCTTCATCAACTTCGAAGAGACCGAAGAGACGGGCTACCAGCTCAGCTCTGCGGATGACGCGCCGCTCAACGAGAACCTCTTCCGCTCGGTCGACGAGCTCGAGCTCTCGGTCCGCTCGGCCAACTGCCTCCAGAACGCGAACATCACCCTCATCGGTGAGCTCGTTCAGCGCTCGGAGCAAGACATGCTGAAGACCAAGAACTTTGGCCGCAAGAGCCTCAAGGAGATCAAAGAGATTCTCCACGGCATGAACCTCCAGCTCGGAATGAAGATCGAGAACTGGCCCCAGATGATCGAGCGCTGGAAGGCGCAGCAAGCGCAAGCTTAATTGCGCGCGAAATTGAAAGGACTAACAAGTCATGCGTCACCGTAATTCAGGTCGTAAATTCGACCGCAATCCCAGCAGCCGTCGCGCGATGTTCCGTAACCTCGCCGCAAACCTCATTCTCCATGAGGGAATCGAGACCACCGATGCCAAGGCGAAAGAAATTCGTCGCGTCGTCGAGAAGCTCATCACCAAGGCAAAGCGCCTCGGCGAAATCGCGTACACCCCGCATGACAAGCTCTCCGCGGGTGACCGCGCGCGTCGTCTTGCGACGGAACGCGTCCTCGCGGCGTACCTTCCGCGCATCATGACGAAGACGCTCGGCACGGACTCGGAAGAGCGTGTCGACATCGTCGAGAAGGTCTTCGTCGACCTCTCGAAGCGTTTCGCAGCTCGCGCAGGCGGCTACACGCGCATCGTGAAGCTCGGCCTCCGCCGTGGCGACAACGCGCCGATCTCGAAGATCGAGTTCGTCGACGGCCCCATCGCAGGCGACAAGCCCGTGAAGGCCGAGAAGAAGGCGAAAGCGCCCAAGGCCGAGACGAAGGCTGCTTTGTCCCCGGCAGACGGCGCGAAGGCAGAGAAGGCCGAGAAGGCTCCCAAGGCCGAAAAAGCCGAAAAGAAGCCTGCAAAGGCGAAGGCCGAAAAGACCGAGAAGTAATTCACTTCTCGCTCTCGAAGCGATGAGAAGCCGCAAGCCGAAAGGTTTGCGGCTTTTTTCTTTTGTCCGCGCGCAACTTCGGCGAGGCCGTGGCCGAAGAGGGGGGCAAGGAGACAACATGAGCATTCACGGAATCCAAGGACGGCCGAAAGAGGAATACGCACCAAACGAAGGGGAGAGCGCAGTCCTCGCGTCGAAGAATTCGAACGACGAGCTCGAGGCGCTGTCGCGCGAGGTTCAGGACAAGAACATTGAAGCTGCCCTCTCGAACAAAGAGCTTCGCTCTTACGGCGAGCTGAAGGCAGATAGCGTCAAGGACGCGGGCAAAGCTTTTGCGCATGAAGCCGTACATCACGTTGTCGGCGAAGCTGGTACGAAACTCGCGGAGAAGGCTGCCGCAAAGGTCGCGCATGTCCTCGGCCTTGCCACCGCCGTGGTCGCCACCGCATACAGCGGGACGAAGGCCGCGCTTGATCTTGTCGACTACTACCGAGAGAAGGGAGCAACGGCCTCGAGATCTCTCGACGTGGAGCGCCTTCAGGTAGCGGTCGTTACCGCGCTCAGACTTCCGAGTGGCTTTCAGGAGAGCGAACTTGATCGCAACAAACAAGGGGTCGCTATTTCCACGCACGGTTCCTTCGGAAACTTCATGCTGAAGCTTCATGACAACGAGCACAAAGGCCTCGTTCGAGAGCTTCAGTTCAAAGCGGACAAGGGCGCGACCGCCGCATTCGAAATGATAGCCGCGGGTGGGAATCTCGAAGCCTACTTGGAGAAGAATCCTGGCATCGGGAGGTCCATCGTCGACGACATCGGATTTCGCGCCGGCTTCAACGCAGCCGTGTGGGCGAGCGGACGCGGGGGAGACAAGGCCGTGAAGGAATTCAAGGAAGACATTGAATCTCGGATCGTGCGTCCGCAAACGACGATTCTTCAGAGAGGCTAAGCGATGCTCAGCAACCTAATCGGTGTTTGGCTGTGGGACGATTCACCGGAGCATTACGCGGCTCTAGTCATTGCGGTCGTCATTGCGCTGCTTGCCGCCGCCGTTCAACACTACCGCTACCGCAAAGCACGCTTTCACCCGCCCGCGCTCGCCGTCGAAGGCAAGCGCGGTCGCGTGCGCGCGCTGGCAACCTCGATCTCACCGAGCGGAGAGCCTTGCGCGGCGTTTCGCGCGAGTCTCTACAACCTCGATCAGATCATCACGCCGTCGCCGATCTTCTTCATGAGTGACGATTCATTGAGCGCTCGTCGCGAGCCTTTCCTCGAATTCCAAGGCGCCTACACCGAAGGCCTGCTCGTGGAATTCGAAGACGGCACTTCTCTCGAAGTTCCGCGAGGTGACATCCAGCTCGACGCGAGGAGCGTTCGTACGACGAAGCAACTGCTACCGCACACGGCGGTCTATCTCGAAGCGAAGCACGTCACGCTACCGACACGCTTCGAGATCGATGAAGTTGTCTTGCGCGATGGTGACATCGTCGAGTTCATCGGCGGCACCGAGCTTCGTAGTGGTGATTCGAGCTCGTATCGAACGCCCGTGCTCGTTCCGACGGGGCTCCCGCTCCTCGTCGCCCGATAAGGTGATCGCTAGTCAATTCCCCGACTAGCTCAAACGTTCTTCGGAGTTTTCGTTTTTCCTCCGAAGAATGCGATCAAAGAAAGCGCCGCTACGAGAAGAGCTCCGGCGATTCCGTAGCGGCGCGTTCTACTTGCCGGCGTCTCCACCATCTTCTTGAGCCCGGCCAATTCCTTTTTCGCGCGATCGTTCGTCGGGTCGAGGACGAGCGCCTCTTCGAAGCGAGACGCATTGGGCGTTCCTCTTTCGACGCTATCCAGCCCGTCGAGCAGGGCGAGCTCACTGTCGATCTTCTTGGCGTCCTCGGGGAGCGGGCCGATCCAGCGAGCTTTTTCGAGAAGTGAACGGGCGAGTTTGCGATCCAATTCACGGACCGACTTGGCCTTGGCGTAATAGAAACGTGTAGTCTCCCCGCGTCGGTCCAAGAGCGGCTCACGCGCAAGCGCCTGGTCGAAGCGTTCGATGGCGTGATCGAGATCGTCTTTCTTCCCGAATTCGAGGCCCTCGTCGATGAGCACGTAGACGTCTTCGAGGCGGATCTTGTCGAGCGCTTTGTAGAGATGCTCCGCGACCTCCTCCGCTTTCCACGTCTCGACGGCCTGCGTTCCCAAAAGATTGCTGTACGTCTCGCGGAGCTTCCAAAGTGCGCCTTGCCCGTAGTCGAGGAGCGATTGCCGTGCGGCAACACGGACCACCGTGCGATCGGAGTTCACGAAGGCGGCGATGACGGGCACCGCATCTTGATCACGGAGGTCGGCGAAGGCTTTCAGAATCTCGGCGAGAACCGTGTAGTCCTTGGTTTGCACCGCATCTCCGGGGAGCCGACGCTTCGCGTCGTCGAGCACGTTCCACGCCCAGTGGCGCGTCTCCGGCGATGGCTCTTTGCGCGCATGGATGTAGGCAGGGATGGCGAGCTCGCCCGCGTCCTTCAAGAAGCGCGTGGCGAGCGCGCGAAAGGCCGACTTGTGATCGGCTGCGTGATGCACGAGGACGTGCATGCCGTCGACTTTGCGCGACCGGGCTGCGCTACGAAAGAGGCAGATCGTCTCGAGCGCGGAAGGCGTACCTCCAGACATCACGAGCTCTTCGACGACGTCTTCGGGCTTTCGAGAGTCGCCATCGCGAAAGGCGCGCCCGGCCGCTTCGAACGCGTCGTCTTTCTCGGCGGCTAGGACGAAGAGCCGCTCGTCGGTGAGCATCGTTGGCAGCGCATCGAAACGCGCGCATGCGAGTCCGCGCTTTTTCGAATCGACGCTTTCGAGATCCGTACGTGCCTCACGAAGAAGTCGATCGCTCGCTTCCCTCGCGTCGTACGCTCCGCTGTCTTGCGCGAGGACGGGCCTTGGATCGCTCGTCGTTCCGAGGAACAAAACGAGCGCGGCGAAACGGCGGTGGCTACGCGCCAGAGATGCGGAAGTCGGGGAACTCACCGGTGTAACTTCTCCAGCGGACGTCGACCGCATCGACCCGTGCCGCAGACGGGCCGTGGTGGGACCAGCTGATGATCTCCTTGATCGACTCTTCGTCGCCTTCGGCGAGAACTTCGACGGATCCATCGGCGCGATTTTTGACCCACCCCGTCACTCCGAGCCTTCGCGCCTCGCGCTGTGCAGACGCGCGAAAAAAGACTCCGGTGACTCGCCCTCGGATGACGAGGTTGACGCACTTGTTCGCCATATCGGGCCCCACGGTAGCGCGAAATCGAAAAGAACTGAACCGATGAGTGCCATCCCCAAGCCTCGTGTTAGAAGACGCGAGAGGCCCCGCAGACCGATGGACGTTTTCCCCCTACGACGCGGGATTGGGTGGCGAACAGGCGGCGAGTCGCTCGTGCAATTCTCGCGTGCCGAGGGGCCCGTCACGATCGAGTGGCGAGGAGAGCGCTTTCCGCTCGAGAGCGGAACGTATGTCGCCAAGGATCGCGCTGCCGAGCTTCGATGGCGCGGTCACAGCCTGCTCGGTGTCGAACACCTCTTCTCTGCGCTTTCGGGGCTCGGAATACGCGAAGGAGTCGTAATTGCGATCGAAGGCGACGAGCTGCCTCTCCTCGATGGAGGCGCGCGAAGCTTTTGCGAGGCGTTCTTGGAGTTGGGATTCGAGCTCGCCGGATCTTCGATGCCGACGCACGAGATTGTTCGCGAGGGAGAGCTGAGCGTCGCCGAGAGCCACTATCGATTCGAGCCGTCCGCGACCGTGCGTGTGGAGGTCGCGCTCGAAGGCTTGCCACCGTGCGTTTCTCCGACAGCGTCATGGGACGGCTCTCCGAGATCTTTTTTCGAACGCATTGCGCCCGCCCGAACCTTCGCGCTCGAACGTGAGCTCGATGCATTGATCGCCAATGGGATGCGACCCCATGTCGAACCCCAATCAGTGATCATCGTGGGAACGGACCGATTGTTCGGCGCCGGTGTCGTTTCGGCCGATGAGCCCGCGCGCCACAAACTTCTCGATTGGATTGGCGATGCCACCACATTTGGTGGGCCTCCACGCGGTAAAGTTCGTGCCTTGAGACCCGGGCATGCGCGTAATATCGAAGCGATGCGGCGCGCGCTTGCCGAAGGATGGATTGTTCCGTCGACGAGTACGCCTCGCAATCAATGAGGAGACGGTCCGAATGAAAGCAATGATCATCCAAGCGCCTCGAAAGCCACTCGTGCTTTCGGATCGACCGACACCGAAGCCGAGCAAAGGCGAGGTGCTCGTTCGCGTCGTGGCGACGGCCGTCAACCGCGCTGATCTCCTCCAGGTGCAAGGGCTCTATCCCGCGCCGGAAGGCTCACCCGCCGACATTCCGGGGCTCGAATTCTCGGGCGTCATCGCAGGTCTCGGCGAAGGCGTAACTTCTTGGAGCGAGGGCGATCACGTTACGGGGCTCGTTGGCGGCGGATCGTACGCAGAATTTTTGACGGTGCACGCACGCGCACTTTCAGGCGCGCCCAAGAGCGTTTCGCTCGTCGAAGCAGCAGCTCTCCCCGAGGCATTGCTCACCGCATACGACGCCATCGTCGTGCAGGGGCACTGCCGAAGCGGAGACGCGCTGCTCGTCCACGCGGCTGCGAGCGGTATTGGAACGGCCGCAGTGCAGATCGGCCGCGCCATCGGTGCACACGTGATTGCGACGTCGCGAAGTGAAGCGAAGCTTGCGCGCGTCCTTGCGCTCGGAGCGGATGTCGGGCTCACGACGACCGACGCGAAGTTCGCCGACGCCGTGAAAAAAGCCACCGAAGGTCGCGGCGCAGACGTCATTCTCGATCTCGTGGGCGGCGCCTACGTCGCAGAAGACATCCGCGCCGCGGCGAACAAGGCGCGAATCATGCTCATCGGTCTGACGGCAGGGCGCGCCGCAGAGGTGGAGCTCGGAGAAATTCTCCGCAAGCGATTGACGATTCAGGGCAGTGTTCTTCGGAGTCGACCCATCGAGGAAAAGATCGCGCTTGCCGAGGTCTTCACGCGCCACCTTCTTCCTCTCGTCGAACGCGGAAGCCTCGCACCAGTCATCGAGCGCACGTTCACGCTCGAAGAAGCCGCAAAGGCGCACGAGCT
Source organism: Myxococcales bacterium (assembly GCA_023248815.1). Lineage (GTDB taxonomy): Bacteria > Myxococcota_A > Polyangia > Polyangiales > Polyangiaceae > JAHFDV01. The sequence goes on along the minus strand of JAHFDV010000136.1, from coordinate 3,043 downwards.
CGTCGCTTCGAATCAGACCTTCGGCAAAGTGCTGCTCACGGTGGGAGAGCCTGGCACTTGACGACGAGGTGCGGGTCGATCCTCGTGGCGGCGGCGCTCGCTGCGGTGAATACCAGTTGCGCGCGTCCGATCGCGCGTGCGTGCACGTCGAACGGAGATTGCGGAACCGCTAGCGCTTGCGTTGCGACACGATGCGAGAGCCGCGTAGGAGTTCCTGCGCTCACCAAAGACGAGCGGTGGGTCGAGCGCATCGAGATCGTGACGAACACCGAAGCGCTGCGCCTCGTGCTCGCAAAAGGCGACGAGCTCGAACTTGCGTTGCCGTGGCCCGTAGAGAAAAAGGAAGTGCACGAATCGTACATGCTGCTCGACGTTCGGGGGACGTCAGCGGCCGTCCTGGAGCTCCGCGCAAGTCGCCCGCGCGAAGAGAGCACTCGACCTCTCGAGTCCAAAGATCGCGTTGCCTTCGCGCGAACGCAGGTCGAGGTTGGCGACGAGGTCGCACGAATCGACCTGTCGTCACTCACGAAGGTTTCGCGGATGTCCGGCGGTCGATACTTCGTGACGCTCCGCGTAAACGAAGGGCGGGCGACGATTCGGCTCGACGAAACGGGGCGAGAGCCGCGCGCCGAGTGGTACACGAGGCCTTGAACCGCTACACTCGGGTTTGCCCGTCGACGGCCGGGCTCTCAAGGAGAACGAAGATGAAACTCTCGATGGACGTTACTGTTCGCACACTATCGGCTGCACTTCTCGCGGTGGCCGCCTTTGGGCTCGGCTGTCGTGAGAGCGATGCGGCAGGGAAGAAGAGCGTCGCCCTTGCGAGTCCCGAGGGTGCGGAGTCGAAGGGCACCATCTCTGCGCACGTCGACGGCAAGAACTTCAAGATCGACACCGAAGTCGGCGAGTGCAAAGTCGGTGCAGAGTGCACGGCCAAGGTGAAGCTTGCTGCGCAGGGTGGCTACCACATCAACAAAGAGTATCCGTACAAGATCCTGATGGCGCCCGACAAGAACGTCGACTTCCTCGGCAAGAGCGAGAAAGAGATCTTCTCGAAGACGCTCGGTGATTTCGCAGCCGAAGAAAAAGAAGCGGTCATGACCGTTCGCTTCACGCCCAAGGCCGCCGGCGACTTCGTACTGAAGGGCAACTACAAGCTCAGCGTCTGCTCCGAGCAGAACTGCCAGCTCGAAACGCAAGAAGTCGCGCTCGAAGTCAAATCCAAGCGCTGAGATCGACGCGGCGTCGAGCCAACGAAGCGTCCACCCAAAGACGCGCCGAGCGCCGTTACTCGAGCACGCGGCGCAGGAACTTTCCGAGCTCGGCGACGACAGGATCGCCGATGCCGTGGCCGCCACGGAACGGGACCCAATCGACGGAGTAGCCAGCCGTCTTGAGCTCGCCGACGAGACCGTCTGCGATCGAAAAGGGCAACACCGGATCTTCGCGGCCATGACTCGCGAAGACGGGAAGCGATTTGCGCTTCGGAAAGAGCGGGACGAGCGTGGGCTTCCCGACGATGGATCCCGACATCAACACGAGCCCTGCGAGCGGGCGCTCTGCATCGCGCAAGACGTTGTCGAGGGAAAGCATGGCGCCTTGTGAGAAGCCCCCGAGAACGATCTTCTTCGGGTCGACATTCAACTTTGCAGGAAGCGCATCGAGGAAGCTCGAAAGGGCGTCTCGCGCCAATTCGATACCGACCGGGTTGCGATCCGTCAATTCACGCTCGGCATTCCTCGCCTTGATCGACTGAAGCTCGGCCATGTCGATCTGCCACCACGCGCGTCCGTCGCCGAAGGGACCGCCGAGCGCGATGGGGGCTTCGGGGAAGACCCAGCGCGTGCCGGGAGGGGCATCGATCACGCGATGGAGCGAGACGAGATCGCTACCGGGCGCGCCGAAGCCGTGGAGCAATACGACGACGGGCCCCGTGCCTCCGCCTTGACGATCATCCCCACCAACGACTCGCGCGCTCAGCTTTCCGATCTCGACCAAGTTCATGCCGTCGACTTTACCTCGCGCAGTCGCCATTGGCGAAACGTCCTTCGCGGGATCCGTCTTGGGTGGAGAAGAATCCGCGGACGAGCTCGGTGTCGTCTTGCACGCGAGGAGCGCGAAAATGACGAAGGCGAGCGAAAGCGGCGTGGTGAAACTGAGTCGGCGCGACACGGTCACGAAGTATGCATCGGCTTGCCCGTACCCGAAATCTCGGCCTGCGCGCCGACGAGCTCGCGCAGCTTCACGATGCCGTCGGTTTCGCCCATGACGATCAGTGTGGAGCCGGCCTCGAGCACGATGCCAGGATCGGGATTGTATGCGAACGAGCGATCGTTGCCGCGGATCGCCAGGACGAGGAGACGTGTCTTCTGCCTTATCGGCGTGTCTTTGAGCGCTTGACCGACGAGCGACGAACCGACCGGAATGAGCACTTCTTCGAGACGAAGCGTGCGCTCGCGATCCCGGAGCATTTGGTCGAGAAATTCGTTCACCTCGGGACGGATGAGCTCGCTGGCGAGACGTTGCCCACCGATCATCGTCGGGTTGACGACGCCCGTCGCGCCGGCTTTGATGAGCTTCTTTTCTGCTTCGGTTTCGACGACCTTGGAGATGATGCGCGCGCGTGGATTGATGCTGCGCGCCGAAAGCGTGACGAAAAGATTGTCCTTGTCATAGGTGAGGGCGGCGATGACTCCGCGCGCGTGCTCGACTCCCGCAGCGATGAGCGCGTGATCGTCCGTTGCGTCGCCGAGCACGTAGAGCATCTCGCCGTTCATCAGGTCCTGCGAGAGGCGGTCGAGCAGGTCTTGGCTGCGATCGATGACGACGAAGGGAGTCTTGGTCTTGATGAGCTCTTCGAGGACGTGTTTTCCGGTGGACCCCGCGCCTGCGACGACGACGTGTCCCTTGAGAGCGTGGATGCGTTTGTTCATTCGTCTCCTCCTGAGACTCTGCCCGATGACGCCCTCGACGAGGAGCGTCGTGAGATTCGCTTGGATGTACGCGATCGATCCGAGGCCGGTGATGATGAGCGCGACTGTAA
>JAHFDV010000497.1 GCA_023248815.1 Myxococcales bacterium | reverse complement strand
GACGTGAGCTCATCGAGCGCGTCAGGGAAGACGATGTCTTGGCAGCGCAAGCCCACGACCTCGGTTTTCGAGTAGTCGAGGATGTCGCAGAACTTTTGATTCACGCGAAGGAGATGACCATCCACCGCAGCATGAGCGATGCCGATTGGGGCGGCCTCGAAAGCGGCTTCATATTGCGCTTCACTTTCGCGCAACGCTTCGCGGCTCTGTTTTCGTTCGCTCTCGCGGAGCTGAGCCTCGCGCGCTTTCAGCTGCTTCGCTTTGCGCAAGAGCTCGACGAAGACGCCGACCTTGGCACGCACGATCGATGGATCGACGGGCTTCGAAAGGTAATCGGCGGCGCCCAGCGAGTAGCCCATTTTGATGAGGTCGGCGTCGGGACCGCTTGCCGTGAGGAAGATGATCGGGAGATCGCGCGTTGCAGCGCGCTGCCGAATCATCCGCGCCGTGTCGAAGCCGTTCATCGTCGGCATGACGACGTCGAGGATGACGACGGCAAATTCGTTCTTCAGAATCTGCTTGAGCGCCTCTGGGCCCGAGTTCGCGGAGAGCGTTCGATAGTCTTCCTTTGCGAGAATTTCCGTGAGGGCGCGCACGTTCTCTGGGTGGTCGTCGACCACGAGAACGTTCAATACGTCTTCTTTTTGCCTTACGGAATCCAATGCGCGCTCTTCGGTCATGACTATTTCATCGCTTCGTCATGACGGTAGGACGTGTTTCATGGTGTCGATCAAGCGCTCGGGATCGAGCGGCTTCGGTACGAACTCGTTGCACCCAGCCTCGAGGCACTTCTCGCGATCGCCCGGCATCGCCTTGGCGGTGACGGCGACGATCGGCAGCTTCGCGTAGGACGGCATCGCACGGATCTGCCTCGTGGCTTCGTATCCGTCGACACCGGGAAGCATGACGTCCATGAGGACGATCTCGATCTCCGGATGCGATTTCAAGTTTTCGAGTGCCTCGGCGGCGCTGCTCGCGGCGATGACGTTCATTCGGCATCCTTCGAGCAGGCTCGTCACGGCGAAGAGATTGCGCGCGTCGTCGTCGACGAGGAGCACGCTGCGTCCACTGAGCTCACGCGCGGAGTCGGGCGAGATCATGGGAGCGAGCTCGAGGGGAGGCAGTGCCCACTCGATGCCATCGCTCTGTGTCGTGAGCGCGACCTCCGAATCCAAAATGGGGAGGTAGAAGGTGAACGTACTTCCTTGTCCGGGTTCGCTACTGACGGCGATCTGCCCTCCGAGGAGCTGCGCGAGCTCGCGGCTGATCGTCAATCCGAGCCCCGTGCCGCCGTACATCCGGCTCGTCGATGCATCGGCTTGTTGGAACGCCTCGAAGATGAGCTGCTGTTTGTCGGGAAGAATTCCGATACCGCTGTCGGAGACGACGAAGGCGAGCACGCCTTCCGCTTCCTCGGGAAGACCTGGGATGGTGTTGCGCGGCGCGAGCGCGATCGAGAAGTCGACCTTGCCACGCTCGGTGAACTTGAAGGCATTCGAGAGCAGATTCTTGAGGATCTGCCGAAGTCGATGCGCGTCCGTAGTGATCGAAGAGGGGACGTCGGAGGCGACGGAGACGTTGAAGGACAACGCTTTCTGCTCCGCAACTTGACGGAAGACGCCGTCGACGAAGGCGCGTAGCTCGTCTACCGCAACGCGCTTCGCCTCGATCTGGATCTTGCCGGCTTCGATCTTCGAGAGGTCGAGGATCTGGCTAATCAATGCGAGGAGATCGTTTCCGGCAGACGAGATCGTCTTCGCGTATTCGACCTGCTTCGGCGAAAGGCGATTGTCTTCGTTGTCGGCGAGGAGCTTCGCGAGAATGAGCAAGCTGTTCAGCGGCGTTCGCAGCTCATGCGACATGTTCGCCAAGAACTCGCTCTTGTACTTGGACACGAGGGCGAGCTGCTTCGCCTTCTCTTCGAGTGAATCACTGGCTTGCGCAATTTCGCGGTTCTTGACCTCGAGAAGTGACGCCTTGTCTTCGAGCTCGGCCGTGCGCTCTTCGAGCTCGACGTTGGAGCCCTTGAGCTCTTGCAGAAGCTCTTCCGTGCGCATGCTCGCGGCAATCATGTTGAAGACGACGCCGATGCTGAGCATGAGCTGCTCGAGGAACGTGATGTGGATCGGTGAAAAATGCTGGAACGACGCGAGCTCGACGACGCCCTTGATGCGCCCTTCAAAAAGCACGGGAAGGACGAGCACGTTCCGAGGTGCCGAGGAACCGACCGACGATCCGACGACGACGTAGTCATCGGGAACGTCCTCGACCAAAATGGTCTTCTTTTCGAGCGCGCACTGGCCAACGAGACCCTCGCCGAACGCGAGGCGATTGATCATTTGCTTGCGGCGCGTGAGGCCGTAGCTCGAGACGAGGCGGAGGGAGGGGCCGTTCTCTCCCTTTTCTTGATCGGTGACGAAGAACGTTCCGAACTGGGCAGAGACGAGCGGCGTGAGCTCCGACATGATGAGCTGCGCGAGCGACTCGAGGTTTCGCTGGCCCTGCATCATCTGCGAGAACTGCGCGAGATTTGTCTTCAGCCAGTTCTGCTCTTTGTTCGTCTGCGTCGTGTCGCGAAGGTTCGCGATCATCTGATTGATCGTGTCCTTGAGGGAAAGAACTTCGGCTTTGGCGACGACGTCGATCGTTCGGGTGAGGTCGCCCTTGGTGACGGCGCTCGCGACCTCGGCGATCGCGCGCACTTGCGTCGTGAGGTTTCCGGCGAGCTGATTCACGTTGTCCGTGAGGTCGCGCCAAGTTCCTGCAGCGCCGGGAACTTCTGCCTGCCCGCCGAGCTTTCCTTCGATACCGACTTCGCGCGCAACCGTCGTGACCTGCTCTGCGAACGTGCGCAGCGTATCGGTCATTGCGTTGATCGTGTCTGCGAGAGCCGCGATTTCGCCTTTGGCCTCGACGGAGAGACGCTTCGTGAGATCACCGTTGGCGACCGAGGTCACGACGCGAATGATGCCGCGCACCTGATCGGTGAGGTTCGAGGCCATCTGATTCACGTTGTCCGTGAGATCTTTCCAGGTGCCGCCCACGCCCGGAACTTGCGCCTGCCCGCCGAGCTTTCCTTCGGTGCCGACTTCGCGAGCGACGCGCGTGACTTCCGCGGCGAACGTTCGAAGGCGTTCGACCATCGCGTTGATGGTGTCCTTCAGCTCGAGGATCTCGCCCTTGGCGTCGACCGTGATTTGCTGTGAAAGATCTCCGTTGGCGACGGCCGTCGTGACCTTCGCGATGTTTCGCACCTGCGAGGTGAGGTTGCCGGCGAGCATATTCACGTTGTCGGTGAGGTCGCGCCAGGTTCCCGCGGCGCCGGGCACGCGAGCCTGTCCGCCGAGCTTTCCTTCGATGCCTACTTCGCGGGCAACCGTCGTGACCTGATCGGCGAAGACGCGAAGCGTCGCAGTCATGTTGTTGATCGTATCGGCGAGGGCGGCAATCTCGCCTTTGGCCTCGAAAACGAGCTTCTGCGAGAGATCCCCCTCGGCGACGGCCGTAACGACCGTCACGATCCCGCGAACCTGATCCGTCAGATTGGAGGCCATCTGATTCACGTTCTCTGTGAGATCTTGCCAGGTGCCGGCGACGCCCGGAACCTTCGCTTGTCCGCCGAGCTTTCCTTCCGTACCGACTTCGCGTGCGACGCGCGTCACTTCGCGCGCGAAGGTGCGGAGCTGATCGACCATCGCGTTGATGGTGTTCTTGAGCTCGAGGATCTCGCCCTTGGCGTCGACCGTGATCTTCTGCGAGAGATCGCCCGCAGCGACGGCCGTCGTGACCGCCGCGATGTTGCGAACCTGGTTCGTGAGATTGCCGGCGAGCATGTTCACGTTGTCGGTGAGGTCGCGCCAGGTTCCCGTTGCACCGGGGACCTTCGCTTGTCCGCCGAGCATGCCTTCGGTGCCGACTTCACGCGCCACCGTCGTGACCTGCTCCGCGAACGTGCGGAGCGTATTGGTCATGTCGTTGATCGTGTCGGCGAGGGCCGCGATTTCACCCTTCGCTTCGATGACGAACTTCTGCGAGAGGTCGCCGTGGGCGACGGAGGTAACGACTTTGACGATGCCGCGCACCTGGTTGGTCAGGTTCGAGGCCATCTGATTCACGTTGTCCGTCAGGTCTTTCCACGTCCCGGCGACACCTGGCACTTGCGCCTGTCCGCCGAGCATTCCTTCGGTGCCGACTTCGCGCGCAACGCGCGTCACTTCGGCAGCGAAGGCGCGGAGCTGATCGACCATCGCGTTGATGGTGTTTTTCAGCTCGAGAATTTCGCCGTTGGCGCCGACCGTGATCTTGCGTGAAAGGTCACCGTTGGCGACCGCCGTCGTCACGAGCGCGATGTTGCGAACCTGTGAGGTGAGGTTCGAGGCGAGGAGATTCACGTTGTCGGTGAGGTCCTTCCACGTGCCCGCCACGCCTTTGACGTCGGCCTGCGCGCCGAGCTTTCCT
>JAHFDV010000135.1 GCA_023248815.1 Myxococcales bacterium | reverse complement strand
GCGCTCGGTGGTCGCGTCGCCGAAGAGATCATGTTCGGCAAGATGACGGCCGGCGCTCGCAGCGACATCGAAGCCGTGACCAACATCGCGCGCAAGATGGTGTGCGAGTGGGGCATGAGCGAAAAGCTCGGTCCTCTCGCCTACGGCAAAAACCAGGAGCAGATGTTCCTCGGTCGTGAAATGGGCGGCCGCACGCAAGACTATTCGGAGCAGACGGCCGTTCAAATCGACGCCGAGGTCCGCCGAATCGTCCAGGTGCAGTACGACCAGGTTCGCGCGCTTTTGGGCGATCGTCGCGAGACACTCGAGGCCCTCGCTCGAGCGCTCATGGACCGCGAAACGCTCGACTCGGAAGAGATCATGGCCGTCTTCGAACGCCGTGCCCTCCCCGAGCGCCAGAAGGTCCACATCCCGACCTACGCGGATCGTCACAAGAAGCAGAAGGAAGACAAGGAACGCGAAGACGCCGGCAACATCGGCTTCGGGGTTCCTCCCAAACCTGCAGCGGGCTGATTCGAAAAGGCTCGTTCTCGTCGGCCGAGAGTTCAACGCTCTCGGCCGATTCGTTTTTGTACACACCGTTTTGGATGTGCCCGTGCACCTCGGAGGTAGTGAGAAACGTCGACCTTTGATAGATTTGGGAGCACGCAGTGACGCGGGAACAACCTGGCTCGCGTGACGATATTTCGGAGGGGCTCATGGCTGTCAGCATTGGGATCAACAGCGTCCGGCACGTGAATCGCTCGGTGCGCCGTTGACCGGCGACTTCAACCTGGAAACGGACCTCCACGGTGTGGTCGAGCCCGTCGTCCTTCGCGGATTCTTGCGTGGGACGGCGGCTGGTGCCTGGACGCCGGAGCTCCTCGCTGCGCGCTTCCCTGACCGCCCCGTCGAGGTCAGCCACTCGCGGGACGGCAAGTTCGATCTCTTGAACGAGCGAGAGGTGGTGGAAGGGAACGCGGAGATGGCGTTCGCCGACTTCGTCGCGAAGCTCGGCGAAGCGAAGGATGGGCGCGTGCTCTACATGCAGCAGTGCTCTCTGCCGATGCTCTTTCCAGAGCTCATTGCGGAGCTGCCTCCCGTGCTCGATCCGGCCCTCGTCGTCGACGCCAACATCTGGATCGGCAAGCGTGGCGCTCTCTCCCCTGCGCACTTCGACCCGATGAACAATTTCTTCATGCAGGTCGCCGGGAGAAAGAAGATGAGCCTCTTCGCTCCGAGTGACTATCGCGCGCTCTACCCACGCGAAAGCGCGAGCGTCAGCCACATGAGCAGCGTCGATATCGATCGCCCCGACGTAAGTCGCCATCCAGACTTTGCGAAAGCCGTGAGAACGGACATCGTTCTCGAGGCGGGTGATGCGCTCATCTTACCGGCGTATTACTGGCACCAGGTTTACACGCTCGAAGACTCCCTCTCCGTCAACGCCTGGTGGCGCATTCGACCGGAGCAGGCCCTCGTGCCTGCCAACGAGGCGGCGCCACCGCTTCGCCTTCTCCTCGACGAGAGCCGCGAGCCGCAAGAAGGTTACCTTCAGTACTTCATCGGCGGTGGTCATCGCTCGCTTGCGGTGACGGTCGCCCTCGCACGCGTCCATCGCGCGCTCTCGGAGGCTTCCGAGCGATTTGAGATCACAGATACGGTTCAAATCGACGAGCCCAAGGCACTTCGCGAGCAACTCGAGTCACTCGCGCGAGAGCCACGCTACGTGGCGGCAGAGCGAGAGAAAATCGCCACCGCCATCGATACGTGCGAAGCCGTGATGGCTGGGAAACGTCCGCTCGACGACCTCGCGCACGCAGCCGAGCTCTGACCGCTCAGCCACCAACACCGCGACGCCAGATCCGGTCGCTCGCAGTCACTAGGCCAGGCCCCGGAGGGCGTGTCATCGGCCGAAAGAGTAAGCACGCTTCCACGTCTTCGGGGGTGGTGGGAAACGACGATCTTTGGTAGACCGGCCCCACTCAAAAACGGGCGAACGAGCTTGTTCGCACGATGAAATTTCGGAGGCGGTTCATGGCTGTCAAGATTGGGATCAACGGTTTCGGACGTATCGGTCGCTGCATCGTTCGCTCGATGGCCGAGCGCAAAACTACGGGCCTCGAGCTCGTCGCGATCAACGATCTGACGGACGCCAAGACGCTCGCCCACCTCTACAACTACGACACCGTGCATGGCCGTGCGGAGACGCGCGCGACGGCCGGTGACGGATTCATCGACTTCGGCAGCATCGGCAAGGCGAAGATCCTCGCCGAAAAAGAGCCGGGCAAGCTTCCGTGGAAAGAGCTCGGTGTCGACATCGTGCTCGAGTGCACCGGGCTCTTCACCGACAAAGAGAAGGTCGGCGCGCACTTCACGGCCGGCGCCAAGAAGGTCCTCATCAGCGCTCCCGCCAAGGGACAAGACGCGACGATCGTCCTCGGCGTGAACACGGAAGCCTACGATCCCGAGAAGCACTCGCTCCTCTCGAACGGCTCGTGCACCACGAACTGTCTCGCGCCGATCGCGAAGGTCCTCCTCGACAACTTCGGCATCAAGCAAGGCCTGATGACCACGGTGCACTCGTACACGAACGACCAAACGGTCCTCGACGTGCCGCACCGCAAGGGCGACCTCCGCCGCGCACGCGCCGCAGCGCAGAACATCATTCCTTCGTCGACGGGCGCCGCAAAGGCTCTCTCGGAAGTCATCCCTGCCCTCGCCGGCAAGTTCGACGGCCAGTCGCTTCGCGTTCCCACGATGGACGTCAGCATCGTCGACCTCACGGTCGAGACCGAGAAGACGATCACGAAGGACGCCATTCACAAGGCGATGAAGGCAGCTTCGGAAAGCGGCTCGCTCAAGGGGATTCTTGCCTATACCGCAGAGCAGCTCGTCTCGAGCGACTACATCGGCAACCCGTATTCTTCGACGTTCGACGCGACGCTCACGCAGGTCCTCGGCGATCGCTTCGCCAAAGTCTTCAGCTGGTACGACAACGAGTGGGGCTTCTCGAATCGCATGATCGATCTCGCCGAGCTCGTCGCAAAGAGCCTCAAGTAATGAGTCTGCTCGAAGGCATCAAAACGATTCGTGAGCTTCCGATCGACAAGAAGCGACTCTTCGTTCGCGTCGACTTCAACGTTCCGATGGAGAACGGCGTCATCACGGACGATAGCCGCATCAAAGAGGCTCTTCCGACGCTGCAACATGCCCTCGAGCGCGGCGCACGCCTCGTTCTCGCAAGCCACCTCGGCCGACCGAAGCCGGGCAAGACCGAAGGCTTTTCTCTAGAGCCCTGCGGCTTGCGGCTCGCGGAGCTCCTCAAGGTCGACGTTCTCGTCCCCGAGAGCTGCATCGGCGATTCGGCGAAAAAAGCCGTTTACGACATGCGCGAGGGTCAAGTCGTCCTCCTCGAAAACCTCCGTTTCGAGGCGGGTGAAGAGGCCAACGACGACAGCTTCGCGCGTCAGCTCCGTGAGCTCGCCGACCTCTATGTCGACGACGCTTTCGGTGCAGTGCACCGCGCGCACGCGAGCGTTCATCGCTTGGCGACGCTCTTTCAAGAACGTGGCTGTGGCTTCTTGCTCGAGAAAGAAATCACTTCGCTCGGTAAGCTCCTCACTCGTCCGGAACGTCCGTTCGCGGCGATTCTCGGCGGCGCGAAGGTCTCCGACAAGATCACCGTGCTCGAGTCCCTCATCGAGCGCGTGAACATCCTCATCATCGGCGGCGCGATGGCGAACACCTTCCTCGCGGCCAAGGGTATCGACATGAAGGGCTCGCGCGTCGAAGGCGACAAGCTTCCTCTCGCGCGAACCATTCTCGAAAAGGCTGCCTCGCGCAACGTCGAGGTTCTTCTTCCGACCGATGTGCTCGTCGGCAAATCGATCGACGACGAGAACGCGCTCGAGCGAGCCGTCGGCGCGCTTCAGCACGGCGACATGGCGCTCGACATCGGTCCAAAATCGCTCGAAGTTTTCGCGAAGAAAATCGCGGAAGCGAAAACGACTTTCTGGAATGGCCCGATGGGTTTGTTCGAGAAAGAGTCCTTCTCCAAGGGCACGTTCGGCGTCGCGCGCGCCATGGCCGATGCCGAAGGGTTCACCGTCGTCGGCGGTGGGGACAGCGCAGCTGCGGTTCACGCGGCCGGTGGCGACATCGCCGAAAAGATGAAGCACATCTCGACGGGCGGCGGTGCTTCTCTCGAGCTGATCGAAGGCAAGAAGCTTCCTGGCATCGAGGTCCTTCGCACATGAACTCGTCGCGTCGTCCACTCATCGCCGGCAATTGGAAGATGTTCCACGGCGGCGCTTCGGGCGTCGAGCTCGCCGAGGCATGCGCGGCTCTCGCCAAAGAGCTCCGCACGGTAGACATCGTGATTGCTCCGCCCTTCACGGCTCTCGCGGCAGCAGCGCACTCCGCGGATGGCACCCCCCTCGGCATTGCCGGGCAAAACATGCACGCGCGCGATTCGGGCGCTTTTACGGGCGAGATCAGCGCTCCGATGCTCGCAGAGAGCGGCTGCACGTTCGTCATTCTCGGACACAGCGAGCGTCGGCAATATTTCGGAGAGACGAGCGAGTCCGTCGCCGAAAAAACCATCGCCGCGTTGAAGCATGGCCTTCGCCCCATCGTGTGCGTCGGCGGGACCTTGGCGGAGCGCGAAGCGGGTAAAGTACAAGCAACGCTCGAAGCGCAGTTGACGCCAGTGCTCGAAGCACTCGAAGACGTCGGCCCTGCACAGACCCGTGTCGTCATCGCTTACGAGCCCGTTTGGGCCATCGGCACCGGCAAAAACGCGGGACCGGCCGAGGCCGAAGAGGCTCACGCATTCATCCGCAAGCAGCTCGTCGCGGCCTCCCCCGCGCTCGAATCGTTGCGCATTCTCTATGGCGGGTCGCTGAAGCCCGACAACGCCGCGAGCCTATTTGGCTGCGCAAACGTCGACGGCGGCCTCATCGGCGGGGCGAGCTTGGATGTTTCTTCGTTCAGTGCTATCGCAAGGGCGGCTGTCGCTCAGGTCGGGAACTAATTTCACATGCAATCTTATGACGCGCTCGAAGTGTTCGTGAAGGTCATCCACATCATCGTGTGCGTGTTCCTCGTGCTCGTGGTGCTCCTTCAGCCCGGCAAGGGCGGCATCGGCGCAGGTTTCGGCGGCGGCGCGCAGCAAATCTTCGGCGGACGTGGCGCAGGCAATCTTTTGACGAAGGCGACGGGCGTGAGCGCCACCATCTTCATCCTCACCAGCGTCTCGCTCGCGTACCTCTCGTCGCTCGGCGATCGCCACTTGAACGACGCGAAGAAGCGTCAAGAGCTCGAAGCCGCCAAAGCGCCGAGCGCGCCCAAAGAAGAAGCGCCAAAAGCTCCTTGAGGAGCCTTAAGAGTTCGACTTCGTGAGGAGTTCTGCTCGTGGTAAGTGAGGGCCGTGAAGGTCTCTGTCTGCCTAGTCGCATTATCCTTCGTTGCTCTCGGCGCGGCGTGTAGCTCGGATCCGAGCACTCCCACGCCCCCGACGACCGCTGCCGATCGCGGCCCGACCGTCGTTGCCGTCGATGGCGATCCCAATGGGCTCTTCTGGGATGCCGCGAGTGACACGCTCTACATTGCGGACGACAACGGCAATCGCGTTTTGAAGTGGACCGACGCCGTGGGGATCGCGCTCGTGAAGGATCTGCCTGCAGCTCCTCCCGAAGGCGCAGGACTCGGTCAGCTCGTGCTGACGGCGGACGGGACGATCGTCGTGACGCGCTTCGGTTACGGAACGACGGGTGATGTCGTCTCGATTTCGAAGGACGGAGAGCCGCAAGTGGTCCCGAATCTCGACAAGGAGCGTCGCCGCGTCGGCCTCACGTTGACCGGTGACGGAAAGATGTTCGACGCATGGTTCGTGCGGCTTTCGACGGGAGCGCGCGTCGGTGCGATCGGTTCCTTGACGCTGGCAGGCGAAGAGCCCGAAGTGCTGACGGGCTTGAAGAAGCCGATCGGCGTTCTCGCAGTGGGCGACGATCTCTTCGTCTCGGATCAAGATCTCGGACAGATCCTCAAGGCGAAGGTCGCCGATCCCAAGCAGTACTCCGTCTTCGCAACCGTCGACACTCCGGACCTCATCGGCGCCGGTCCCGACGGTTCGATCTTCACGGGGAGCGCGGGCGGCAATCTCTACAAGATCGCAGCATCGGGAGAAGCAGCCGTCTTCAAGACGGGCTTTCAGCAGGTACGCGGCGTCGCCTACGACGCCAAGAATCGCCGCGTATTCGTCGTCGATCACGACGGCAATGAGGCCGACGGCGTCACGCACTCGATTCAGATTCTGCCGGTAGACTGACATGCAGCCCCGAAACCGGACTTCGAAGTTGCGCAGCATCCTCGCGAGCGGGCTCCTTTTCGGGGCGCTCCTTTCACCATTGTTGCCGCCAACGGCTTGGGCGCAGACATCCGAAACCGAAAAGGTCGAACGCGAAAAGGTCGCGACGATCGAAGAGCTCGTTCGGCAAAATCGCGAGCTGAAAGCGCGCGTCGAGCGGATCGAGCTCGAGCACCGCTCCATTCGGGAGCCCGTTCGCGAAAAGCCAGCGCGAGTCGAGGTGCCGATGTCCGGCTTTCCGCTTCGACCTACTTTGCTCGCGGAGGTCGACTACCGCGTCTACCCGCACGAGCTCGAAGGGAACGTCGGGTTCGCGCTCGCTCGATTGCGGCCCGGTCTCGTGCTCGCGCCCACATCGTGGATGCGCGCCGTGGCGACGGTGGAGTTCGCCGGAGAGAACCCTGCGATCCTCGATTCGTTCGTGCGTCTTCGCGCGGCAAAATGGGCAGAATTCACGATTGGGTATTCCAAGCCACCACTCTTTGCCTCGTTCGCCTACGAGCTGGAGCACCTTCTTCCCTTCCCCGATCGCTCGTCCGTCGTTTCGACCTTCGGTGTCCAGCGAGACGTCGGCGTGGACGTTCACGTGAGCCCCGAATCGATTCCATTCGAAGGATGGCTCCGCATCGGCAACGGCACGGGGAGCGCGCTCGGGAACGACAACGCGCTGCCGGCGGCGTACGGCCTCTTCGACTTGGTGCTGGGTCGGGCGTGGACCGCACGGCATCCCGAGCCGCACGATACTGGTCTCCGCCTCGGCGTGTCGGGGCTCGCCGAAAAGGCGCGCGATCGCGATGGGCTCTCGGGGCACACGCCACTCGGCTTCGTCTACTACCGGCCCATCGTCGTCTCGGGCGTGCGGCTCGTCGGTGAGGCCCACGCCATCGGCTATCTCGGCGCACTTCGCTTGACCCTCGAGGGTGCGATCGCGCGTGAAGAGCGTGACCGCGACGACGACGGAAATCCTGCCACACCACGCGTGAGTCTTCCTTCGTTGTCTTCGTACGGTCTCGGCGCGGAACTGGCTTGGACGATTCTCGGCACACCGCGACAGGTCGGCATCGGACCGCGCGCACGTGAAGCAAAGCCCGTTGTGCCCGCCGAGAGCGATCCCGCGGCAACGACACCTGAGCCGTCATCGTCGAAGTGGAATGGCGGCGCGCTCGAAGTTGCGGTCCGCTACGACGGCCTCTTCTTGAATCGGCGTGCGGAAGACGTGAGGCGCGGCGGATCCCACAACGGCGGGCTCGCATTGAAATGGTGGCCGGTCGACTTCATGACCGCGACCGTCGCGAGCTACCTCACGCGTTACGAGGATCCGCCCATCGAAGAGCCCGCGGAGAAGTGGTCGTGGGGTCTCGTGGGCCGCATTGGATTCTTCTGGGGTATTGGCGCTCAGCAGCCTTCATCGGTGCGCGCCGTCGACCCCAGCCGTCGCTAGCTCAGCTGCCGACGACGCCCGAAAGCGTGAGCGCGCCACCCTCCAGCGTTGCTACTTCGCCCTGAATGAAAGCCTCGTTGACACTTCCGTGGCCGAAGGGCGCGCCGAAGACGATCGGAATCTTTGCGGCCGCAACGTCGTTCGCGAAAGCGGAAAGAACGACAGGAATCGTAATTCCATCGGGACCAGGCGTGCAATCCGTGAAAGAGCCGAAGACAATCGCGGCGACTTTCTCGATCGCTCCAGATAGGCGGAGAGCCGTGAGCATGCGGTCGATGCGATAGGGTCGCTCGGTCACGTCCTCGAGAAGAAGAATCGACTTTTCGGGGAGCGCGAGACGCCCCGCTGCGGCCATCGCATGAATCAGCGTGAGATTGCCACCGACGACCGTGCCGGAGACGTGCCCGGCTCTCGTCGGGAGCAGCTCGGCGCAGTTCCACTTCCTTGCGAACGTGCGACCGCGAAGAAAGGCGCTCACGAGAAAGCGATCGTACGGCCGCGCATGAGCTAGCGAGGTCGCGTTGGGGCCATGAATCGAGGCAACTCCATTGCTCAGCGCAGCGAGCTGCAGCGCCGTGATGTCGCTGAAGCCGACGAGCCATTTCGGATCGCTCACGATGGCATCCCAAGGGATCTGGTCGAGGATACGCATTGCGCCGTAGCCGCCACGCGCTGCCAGCAAACCGCGCGTGCGAGGATCACGAATCGCTCGGGCGAACGCACGCGTCCGCGCCGCGTCATTTCCTGCAAGGTAGCCCTCTCGCAAGAGCAACTCGCTGTCAGCTACGAGACGAAATTGCGGATAGAGCCACGCAAGACCGCGCCGCAGCTCCGTGTCGTCGAACGACCGCGTCCCATCCGCCGCAACGACGTATCTTCCCGGTGGGCTCGCGGGCGCGACGATCGCGAGCGCGTCATCGCTCGTGAGACCTCTGGGGACGCGCAGTTTCATCGTCGGGCGCGATTATATGGGGCATAATCCCGGGCGCGTGAATTTGCCGAGCCGCTTCCGTTCAATTTCTCGTCCCGTCCTCGACGCATGGATGAGCCGCATGCTCGGCGGTGAAGACTTTCGAGAGCGCATCTCGCGTGTTCCCGTGTCGCTCGGCTCCTCGGGGTTCGACCCCTTCGGAATGGACCCCGACTGGGTCACGACGACGCTGCCTGCTGTCGCCTTCCTCCACCGCAAATACTTCCGCACGGAAGTGTTCGGCGTCGAGAACCTTCCTCAGGGTCGCGTGCTTCTCGTTGCGAATCATTCGGGGCAAATTCCGCTCGACGGCGTGCTCATCGGCGCGACCTTGTTCATGGACGTCGATCCGCCGCGCTTCTGCCGCGCGATGGTCGAGAAGTGGTCACAGACGCTTCCTTTCGTCTCCACGTTCTTCGCCCGCATGGGTCAGGTCGTCGGCAACCCCGAGAACGCCGAACGCCTCCTCCAAAACGAAGAAGCGCTGCTCGTCTTCCCAGAGGGCGTGCGCGGCATCTCCAAGACTTTCGACAGGCGCTATCAGCTCGAAGACTTCGGTCTCGGCTTCATGCGACTCGCACTCGCGACGAAGACGCCCATCGTTCCCGTCGCGGTCATCGGGGGCGAAGAGCAGTACATCTCGATCGGCAATGCATCGAAGATCGCAAAGACCTTGCGCCTCCCGAGCCTGCCAATCATTCCGCAGCTCTTTTTCCCGGGTGGGCAGCTTCCTCTTCCCACGCGCTATCGCCTCCATTTCGGCGAGGCCATGACGTTCGAAGGCGACTCGGACGACGAAGATGGTGTCGTCGGCGAGAAGGTCGCCGTCGTCAAAGCCACGCTGCAGTCGATGGTCAACCGCGGCCTCAAAGAACGAAAAGCGGTGTTCTGGTGATTCGCCAGGCGAGTCTCATTCCACCGCGCGCGCCGTCAGAAGAAGACGCCGTGCTCATCACGGGAATTTGCGGACGTCTCGGGCGTCGTCTCGCACGCGTGCTTCATCGCGAAGGGCCCGTCGTCGGCGTCGATCGCCGTCCCTTCACCGACCGCCCAAAGGACATCCGTCACGAGCAGCTCGACATGCGTCGCAAGAAGCTCAAAGACGTCTTTCGTTCGTATCCGATCAAAGCCGTCGTGCATCTCGGCGTCATGCACAATCCGCGTGCGAGCTCCGCAGACCACCACTCGTGGAACGTCGCTGGCTTTCAGAAGCTCTTGGAATACGTCGCGCAGTTCAACGTTCCCAAGCTCGTCGTGCTTTCGAGCGCGAACGTCTACGGACCAAGCCCTGACAACCCGCAGTTTCTCCGTGAAGACGCGCCCCTTCTCGGTGGCGCACGTTTCAGTGAGATTCGCGATCTCATCGAAGTCGACATGCTCGCTCAGGGCTTCTTCTGGAAGCATCCGCAAACCGAGACCGTCATCCTTCGCCCCGCGCACATTCTCGGAGCCGTTCGCAATGCTCCTTCGAATTTCTTGCGCCTTCCGAACGTTCCCACCCTGATGGGCTACGACCCGATGATTCAGGTGCTCCACGAAGCCGACGTCGTGCAAGCGCTGGCACTCGCGCTCAAAAAAGAAGTTCGCGGCATCTACAATCTCGCAGGCCCCGAGCCCGTTCCACTCTCACGCCTTCTCGACCTCCTCGGGCGGCGCTCGATGCCTCTTCCCTATACGGCGTTGAAGATGATCCTCAAACGCATGTGGAGCCTTCGCCTCACGAACTTCCCACCGCCGGAGCTCGATCACATTCGCTATGTGTGCATGGTCGACGATCAGCGCGCGCGCGCTGATCTCGGATACACGAACCGCTATCCCCTCGCCGAAACGGTCGCGAGCGTCGATCAAGAGCGCTGAGGCATGTCGAGGGAAGCTCCTCTCGACGTCCATCTGGTTCGCGGCATCGACGCATGCCGCTCCTTCGAACGCGAATGGATCGACCTCTGGGAGGCCTCTCCTCGGGCATCTGCTTACGACCACCCCGACTGGCTGCGATGCCAGAAAGAACGCGGTCGCGAAGCAATCGTCGTCGTGGCGCATCGAGAAAAAGAGCTCGTCGGTATCCTCTCGTTCATCGAGCGCCCTTACCGCTGGCCGCTCAGGCTCGGGCCGCTGCATCTCCCTTCGCTGCACGTGTCATACGCATCGCTTTCAGGGGCGGCCCTCCTTCGTACGATGGGTGAAGGAGAGGACGCCACTGCCCGAGCCCTCCTTGCTGTGCTCCTGCGTGATGCTCGACGCGAAGTGCTCTACTTCGAAAATCTCGCGACGTCGTCGCCGCTCGAGAAGGCCCTCCGCGAGAGCGTTGCAGCGGAGCATCGCCATGACGTTCACGCGACCAGCACGTCGACCCCTCACTGGACGATCGAACTGCCGGCGTCGCTCGAGGTCTATGGCTCGGAGGTGCTCGGCGGAAAGCTCCGACGAGAGCTCAAGCGCAAACGAAAGTCTCTCGAGGAAGCCTGCACACACGGTCTTCGTCTGGAGACCTTCACGCGACTCGAGGACGTCCCTTCTTTCGTCGAGAAGCTGCAGTGGGTCGTCGAACGATCGTGGCAGTCAGCGTCTCTCGATCGCGGCATCGACGAAGGGTCGCGCGCGCTGATCGCGGCAATGGCGCGACTTGGATGGTTGAGAGGCTATGTCCTTTCGAACGGCGAGGTCCCCATTGCGGCCGAGGTCGACATCGTCATCGGCACGAGAATGTTCGCCGAGCTCGCAGGCTACGATCGCACCTGGGCACCATTTCAGCCCGGAAAAGACCTGCAGATGAGAATCATCGAGGACGCGCATGCACTCGGGATCCGATCGATCGACCTCGGAACGGGAGATCACGCTTACAAGCGCGCCTTCGCCCGCGACCACTACGAAGAGCACAACGTCTATGTCGTCGAACGCTCCCCTCGCCTGAAATTGCTTCGGCAAGCTGACTGGCTTCTTTCGACGGCGACGAAGGGCGTGAAGCGCCTCGCCGACGAAGCGCGCGTGCTCCCGTTCCTTCGACAGAAGCTGCGACGCACGAAGCGCTGAACCAGAGCAACGCTCGAAGAAGAGTGGCGACTCAGGGAAGAAGAATGTCGCTCACGGTCGCGAACGAAAATCCGCGGCGCTTGAGATCAGGCACGGCCCGCTCGACGGCTTCGAGCGTCCATTCTTGCGATTCGTGCACGAGCACGATCTCTCCAGGGCGCGAAGTGACGAGGCGCTGTGCGATCCAAAGCGGATCTTTGGTGCGGCAATCGTCCGAATCGCGCGACCA
>JAHFDV010000496.1 GCA_023248815.1 Myxococcales bacterium | reverse complement strand
CGTCAGAGCCGTCTGCGGTCCCGTCGCCATCGGTGTCCGATCTCAGTGGATCGGTGCACATCAGCCGCTCATCGACATTCGAGATCCCGTCGCCGTCGTCATCCGACTGCGTCGGCGAGTGACCAAGCTGCACACCAATGCTATCGATGACGCCGTCACCGTTGAGGTCACCGTCGAGTTCGTCCGCATCCACCACGGTAGGATTGATCCCGAGCGAAACCTCAAGGCCGTCGGGAATTCCGTCTCCGTCGGTATCGCCTTCAAGCCAGTTTGATTCGAGATCGCTTTCCGTGGCGTTGCTGAGCCCATCGCCATCGGCGTCGGCTGCGCCCGCGATCGAGGTCAGATTGCCGGCTTCTTTTAACTCCCAGTTATCGGGGAGCCCATCCGTATCGGCGTCGTTGAACTGGTCTGCACCTATATCGGGAGTACTGCTTGAACGCGCTTCGATATCCATATCCAGCCTTGACTGCGCGACGCTTCCGCCGGCTCCCCGAAGAGGCGACGATGCGCGAAGGTGAAGGTCCGTATGAAACTTGGGATCTACCGTGCCAGCGAGGTTGCCAGTCCCCGTTAGGGTCTGTCCGCTCACCAGGCAGTAGTTCGTCGAAAGCGTGCTAGGGACTGCGCTAGCGCCCGTCCCCATCGCGACCATCGCGACACTAGACGGCTCGCCCCACACCACGGTGTTCGTTAGCTTGACCGAGCTGCTCTCGATCCAAATCTGGTTCGCGAGCCCTGCAATACCTACGTTCTTAAAGAACGTGGAGCCAACGATCTCGAGTCTTGGCGTCTCAAGTGCCCATACACCCGCCGCGCCCGTCGTACTCACGCCGTCTCGCACGATGAGATCGATTAGCCGCACCTCGTCCGACGAAAACACAAAGAGCGCGGATGGCGATCTCTTGAAGGTCAGCGATGAAATTACGGAACCGTTGCGGATCTCCCATCCACCGTGTTCTGTCTGACCGTCGAGGATGGTCTTATCGGCACCTTCCAAGCCGATCACCAGAAGCTTGGGGCTCCAGGCGTTGATGTCGACGCCGTCTAGATTAAATGTGCCGAAGTAGACGCCTGGCGCGATGCCGACCACCTGATAGTTCGTGCCCGCGATATTTGCATCGTTGATCGCCTCGTAAACAGTCGTATGTGTTCCGCCTCCCGCGATGTCCACCGTGAAGTTCGGGGTCGGGATCGAACTCGCGTTGTCCGGCGACGATCCACGAGCGTATTCAAACACGTTCGGATAGCGATCATGGTCGTCGTCGTCGTATCCATTCGCAACGGTGACGGCGAGACCGTGAGTGACTTCCCATCCGTCCGGCATGTCGTCGCCGTCGGTATCAATCTTCGCCGGATTGCTCGAGTAGGTGTTTACCTCATCGCCATCATTGACCCCGTCGCCGTCCGTATCCGCCACGGTCGGATCTGCAGCGCTCGCGTACTCCCCCTCGTTCGTCAAACCATCGCTGTCGCCATCCTGCGTCCGGCTCGTGAGCGTCGTGAGATTGCTCGCCGTGGTGAGCTCCCAATCGTCCGGGAGATCGTCTGCGTCCGAGTCGACGAATTGATCCGCACCGATATCGGGGGCACTGCTGGGCCGCACTTCCACGTCCATATCGCGGCGCGACTGTGGGACGGTTCCACCTGCTCCGCGAAGTGGCGAGTCCCAAAGGAGCCGGCCGTCGAAACGGAGCTTTGGATCGACGGTGCCCGCGAGGTTGCCTGTCCCAGTCAGCGTCTGCCCACTTGCCAAGCAGTAGTTCGTGGTGAGCGTCGTACCCGTGTTCTTTGCAACCATCGGCGTGGCGGACGTCGGCCCCCAGAACACCGTGTTCGTGATCTTCGCCGTGCCGACGCTTAGCCACACATTGTTGGCAAGACTCGCGTCGCCCGTGTTGTTCAAGAATGTTGAGCCGACAATCTCCACCTTTGAAGCCGCTGCAATGTGAACGCCTGGCGCGTACGCGGAACCGATCGCGTCGCGCACGACGATGTCGACGATGCGCACTTCGCTTGTAGAAGCATTCACCCAAATGGAAGCGGACGTCCTCTTGAACGTGACGGACGAAATCACCGAGGCGTTCGAAATGTCCCAGCCTTGGTTGATGCCTTCGCCGTCGATGATCGTCTCTGAAGCGCCCCCGGTCCCGATCAGAAGGAGCTTTGCATTGGAAGAAGCGACATCGACGTTGTTGGTATTGTCCAGGCCTGTGTAAACGCCCGGCGCCAGCGCGATGATCTTGTACGTGGAGCTGCCGGTTGCGGCCGTGACCGCAGCGCTGATCGTCGTATGCGTGCCACCACCCGCCGGATTCACCGTGTAATTCGGCGTCGGAATGCTCGCCGCGCTATTCGGGTTGCTGCTCCGTCGAAGCTCGAAAATATTCGGATACCGATCGCCATCCGCGTCCTCGTACGAGTCCTTCACGTTCGGAATGAAGCCGTTCGTGTACTCCTCGAGATTCGTCATTCCGTCGGAGTCGAAGTCCTGGCTCGCCGTCTTCGTGAGATTCCCGAAGTAGGTCGTCTCCCACGTGTCGTCCATTCCGTCGCTGTCGCTATCGAGCGCCTGCGTCGTGATGCCGAGCGGATCCGAGATCTGTTCCTCGTTGGTGCAGCCGTAGGCCATCGCGCCGAGTGCGATCGCGCGGCTCAACAGCTTCGTCTTCATCACGCGGAAGCGCGTCGCTTGAATAGCGACAACACGTTGCATCTTCATCTCGTCTCTCTCCGATCTCGCGCCGCAGTTCCCCCCGCAGCGCGTTGCGGAAATCAACATAGATGAGGGGGATTGGATATATGCCTGTAGGCATGGATCGTTTTCGATCCGCACGAAGATCACGCAGCAAATTTTATTCGCTGCGATCGCGGGGCTCGGCAGAAACAATTCGTTACGAGCCTGTCACGTCATCGTCGAGGTGCGGCGCGAGACGCGAAGCAGAACTTTTTCAGCAATCGTGACTCTATGGTTTGCGCCGATGGGGTTGAGGAGCGCGAGAATGGTGTCGGCTCGCGCCGCGAGACCGGCTGACGGTGATCGATGAGTGAACACTTGAGTCTCTCGCAACCGACGTGGGCCTCGAGCATTCGCGGTCGTCGCGTCGTCGACGTGCTCGCGCGTCTCGTGAACCTTCACGGCGCGCCCGGATAACTGCGTGGCGACAAAGGTCCGGAGTTCGTCTCGAGCGCACTCCTCCAGTGGGTGACGGCCGAAGGGGTCGCGACGGCGTTCATCGATCCTGAAGAGCCTTGCCAGACCGGAATGGACGAAAGCTTCTACGGACGGTTCCGAGACGAGTGCCTCGGCATGGAGTGGTTTCGAAGCCGAAAAGAAGCAGCGATCGTGATCGAAACCTGAGGGCGCCACTAAAACAGCGTTCGGCTTCACTCGAGTCTCTGCTACCTCAGGCCGAACGACTTCGAGAGAAAGTACACGGAAGAGAAGTCACGAGAGGACTGAGATCGCAAATTTCGGGATTGCTCTGGGACGAGTAAACGGGGCACGTCACTTCCCTCACCGGCGTTCGCGGCGTAGTCGATGGCTTGCTTCACATGGCGATCGTCGAGCTCGGAGCCCGCGGCCTTCACCTCGATGAGCATCGACAGCTTGTCGTCGATCTTCACCGCGAGATCGCAGTACGTGCCGCGAATGGCGTGCTCACTCGTGAGCTCCGCATACTTGTCGTAACCCATGACCTCCGAGAGGAGATCCTTGACGAGCGTGACGGTATCGGCCTCGGAAACATCGCGCGCCTTTTGCTGCGCGACGATCGGTACGAGTCGTTTCAAACCTGTGACGATGCGCTCACGCGCACGATTCGGAATCGGCATGTTGTCTTCCCCCTGATGCGAGCTCGAAGGAGCTCGCTTGGGAGGAGAGTACGAGCGATGCGTGTGGTCTGCATAGATGGGAATGTTGGGGAGAGGGGACCGTGACTTTAGTCATGGTTGGTGTGTGGGTTTGAGGTCGCAATGCGGCGAACCAAAGACCACGAGCGCTCTCCAAGCGTTCCTGCGAAGGCTGCTCACCGAGCACCAATCTCTGCTGGTGCGCGAAACACGGGATCTGGCTATTGTCGAAACTACACGCGCCGCTCTCCGGCTCGTTGAAGGGGGATGCCAGATGTCGAAAAATAAGTTCCGTGGTCCAGACTACGAAGAGCACTCGATCGAGGACGAGACAGGGAAACTTGTCGGTCATCTTCGCATCAAGCCCAGCGGCATCCTGTGGAAGAAACCAGACGGCAAGAAGTTCTACGGCGTGAGGCTTGAGAAATTCATTGATTGGATCGTGAACAACGGTCAGACGAAGGTTCAATAGGACACGGTTTGTGCCTAGAGAGCGCACGTGACGTGCCCCGTTTCTTCGTCCCAGAGCAATCCTGAAATTTGCTCTCTCATTTCTCTTCTAACTTCTCTTCCGTGTACTTTCTCTTGAATTCGTTCGGCGTGAGGTAGCCGAGACTCGA
>JAHFDV010000134.1 GCA_023248815.1 Myxococcales bacterium | reverse complement strand
CGATCGTCTACGAGATCGAACGCGCCTTCGACGCAGGAGAGATTCGCGTGATCTCGGGCTATCGCGGCGTCGGGCCTCGATTTCGCAAGTCTGGAAAGCGGATCGTCGTGCGCCGCTCCAATCACTCATTGGGCCGCGCGATCGACTTCATCGTACCGGGCGCCACGAACGACAGCGTCGCCGAGATGCTGCGAAGCCGCGGCTATGTCGGAGTCGGCATCTATCCTTCGAGCGGATTCATTCATCTCGACGTGCGTTCGAAGAGCTACTTTTGGGTCGATCGTAGCGGCCCTGGAAAGCGCAATCACGAGCGAGGCATTCTCGGCGATCTCGCCAGAGAGAGCGATCGCAAGGCGAAGGAAAACGGCGAAGCGCCGGTCGACGCGATCCTGACGCCCGGCATCGACGCGTTCTTGAAATCACGCGGCATCGCTTCTCCGGATCTCGAAGACGACGACGAAGAAGACGAGATGGGGAGCGAGCTCACGAGCGGCGAGCCATGACCGACTTCGCGCGCGAAAGCCGCCTGGCGGAAGAAGCTTGCGAGTTCGAGCGCGCCGCAGAAACGGCGTTGCTCGCGTACGCAGAAGAGGTCCGGTCGAACGTCGAAAAGAACGGCGCAGGCACTTCACTTGCCTCACTGGCGCGCGTCTTTCGCCTCTTCAGTCTCGCCGGCGCGCGCGTTCGCATCGAAGCGGCCATCGCGACGATCTCGCTCGCGGCGGAGGAGTGGAAGGCCCTTGCCGAGCGCCTCTCCACGGAGCGCCCGCCTTTTGCTTCGGCGCTGCTCTTCGAACGCGCGGGCGATCGAAAGAGAGCGAGCGAGCTCTTCGAAGCCGCGCACGAGCCCGTACGCGCTGCGCGTCTCTGCCAAGACGACGCCGTTCGTGCGGCGCGCCTCCTCGAATCGCATCTCGAGGATCGGCCGAGCGACGCGGACGCGCGGCTCCTCCTCGCACAGTTGCTGATGACGCACGGAAAGTGGCAGGCGGCCGTGCGCGCGCTGCAACTCTTGCCCGAGGCGGATGGGTCCAATACCGAGGTGGACGCAACGACGCGAGGTATTGCCGAAAAAAAGCGGACGCTTCTTGCTCACGCCTACGCCGCGCTCGATCTGAAAGGCGCTCGCGCGGAGCTGCTTTCGAACAATGCTTCGCCGACTGCGCCGGATGGCATCGACGCTTCGCTCGATGCGAGTGCCGCCAAAGATGATCGAGGCACCCTTCTCTTCGAACGCTACGAGGTCGTGCGCGAGGTTGCCTCGACGGCGACGGCTCGCGTGCTCGAGGCCGTCGATCGCAAAACGAACGCGCGCGTGGCCGTGAAAATATTTGCGCCGAACGACAGCCCAACGGGACGTGATGCGGTGCTCCGCTTTCGCCGCGAGATCGAGCTTCTGCGCACGCTGCGACATCCGCACATCGTGCGGGCGCTCGATGCATACGATGTCGGTCCGACGCTCGTGATGCCATGGATGACGGGAGGAACGCTCGGTGATCTTCTCGAGCGCGAAAGAATGGCGCCGCGGCGCGCTTTCGAGATCGCCAAGATCGTGCTGGATGCGCTCGGCACGACGCATCGCCGCGGGATCTTGCACCGCGACATCAAGCCGGCCAACGTGCTCTTCGACGAGATCGGCGCTCCGACGCTCGCCGACTTCGGCGCCGCACACTTCGGAGATTTGTCGCAGACGGCGACGGCCGGCCTCATTGGGACGCTCGCCTATATGAGCCCCGAACAGCGCCGAGGCGAACCCGCGACGATCGCGAGTGACCTCTATGGCGTGGGCGCGCTCCTCTTCGAGATGCTGACGCTCGAGCGTTACGACGAAGGGACGAAAACGCGACCCAGCGAAGTGCATCGCGGGCTCGACGAACGCCATGACCGCGCCGTGCTTTCACTTCTCGATGCCTCGCGCGAGCAACGGCCCGAAAATGCCGAAGCGGCCACGCAGCTGCTTTCGGAGCTCTCTTGGCCGAATGTCGTCGACCTTTCGCCGCGAAAGAAGCCCGAAATCGAGCCGATTCCCACCAGTCAGGAGCTGCGTGTCGTAACGAGAGGTGGCGTCCAAATCGATCGCTTCACCGAGATCCCGGTCCAGGGGATTCCGCTCACCGATGATGCTCTCGTGCGATTGAAAGCCTACGCCCAGGTCGATGCGCCCGAGCTCCAGGCTGTCTTGCGCGTCGATCGCGAGCGCGCGACGATTTGGGTCGAAGCGGTGGATGCGTCGCGCCGCGCGGAAAGTCTCTCGAGCGAGGCGCTCGCACGGCTCCGTCGCATCGTGCAGCAGGTTCACCGCGAAGGAGCCGCGCACGGCTCGCTCGAAGAGAGCGTCGTCCTTGCCAGCGATGGGAACGCCTTTCGGCTTCTCCTCCCCACACGATTCGCAGGTACGATCGAGCAGGATCTAGCCTTTTTCGTAAACGTGCGACTTCCCTCAGAGTCATAGACACCTGGTCGTGCCCTGACTAGGCTCTGCCGCCATGTTTCGGACCGCGCGTCGTACTCTTTTTGGAGGAGCGTTTCTCACGCTTTTCGGCGCCGCTTGCTACTCGACGGGAGACGGCGTCGACCCGCCACCGAACGACTTCTACTACCCCGTCGGTCTCGCCGTGTCGCGCGGCGGCAGCGCCCTCTACACCGTCAACTCGAACTTCGATTTGCAGTGGAATGCGGGAACGATTCAGTCGTACGACCTCAACCTCATTCGCACGCACGCCCTCGCGGCGATTCGCGATCCGAAAGATGCGATCTTGCCGCTCGCTGTTCCGGGGAACGTGGGCACGTGTCCGTCGGGTCCCGTTGCCAATCGCGTCGGTGGCTCGGCCACGGAAGCCCTCGAAACGTGCGCACCCATCGTGCAGTCGAGCTTCTACGTTCGTGACTCGGCGCACATCGGCGCGTTCGCGACAGACATGCAGATCCTCGACGGTCGAAGACTCTTCGTTCCCACGCGCGGCAATGCGTCGCTGACCTACGTCGATGTCGCCGCCGACGACACGACGACCCTTCCTCCCGCCGACCCGAACACGCCTTACGCTCCCTTCCAACTCGATTGCGGCGTGCGCGATGGCGCTCGTTGCAATGGCTCGCATGAAGTCGGCGCGAATCCGAACGAAGAAGGAAACTCGCGACACATCACGATGCCCGGTGAGCCCTTCGGCCTTGCGCTGTCGGAAGACGGATCGTCGGCGATCATCACGCATCAGTCCGAAGGCAAAGCGAGCCTCTTCTCGACCGGCATGAAGCGCGGAAGCCCCGACATGGGACGCCCGGCGAT
Organism: Myxococcales bacterium; assembly: GCA_023248815.1. GTDB lineage: Bacteria > Myxococcota_A > Polyangia > Polyangiales > Polyangiaceae > JAHFDV01. Next base: position 8,814 of record JAHFDV010000134.1, on the reverse strand, counting down.
TCAATTCATTCTCGAAGAGCAGCTTCCCGTGGGCGGAAATGGCGTCGCCGCGGTGCCGCATTGCCTCACGCAGCCCGATGGCTCGGCGTGTGCGCCCTCCCCGCCGCGCCCGGCGTTCTTGCTCACGAGCCGCGTCACTCGCGACGTGTCGCTCATTCGCTACTACGACGACGACGCCACCGGCGGCGCGATTCGCCGGCCCTTCTTGCGCAAAGAAGCGACGTATTCGCTCGACGCAAGCGTGAATGGCAACGACTCGCGCGGGATTGCGATCGATCCGACGCCGCGCATCGCATGTCTCTTGAACGTTCAATCCGCAGGCGGAACGCGCACGGCAGCAGACGTCGCCGCCGAGACGACGAAGTGCAACGAGACTCCGGCGCGCGTCTTCATTGCGAACCGAGCTCCCGCGTCTCTCATCTATGGCGAAGTCGGATCACGCACGACCGAATCGGCGGCAGCCAATCCGGATCGCGTGACGGTCTCTGGCACCATCCCCGTATCGAATGGTCCTTCGCGCGTTTATCTCGGACCCATCGTCGATCGCAACGGCCGCTACGCGCTTCGCGTGTTCGTCGTTTGCTTCGACGCCTTGGCGATCTACGTGATCGACCCCGAAACATTGGCGCTCGAGAACGTGATTCGCGTCGCACCGGGACCCTACGCGCTCGCGTTCGATCCATTCTCTTGGGAAGACGTCGCCATGCATCGCGTGGCCGCCGTCGACGCACGCAATCCTTCGACGCACGCTTTTCGATTCGGTTACCTCGCGAGCTTCACGCAGTCGTTCGTGCAGATCATCGACCTCGACGCGGCGAGCGATCATCCGCAAGGGTTCGAGAACATCGTGATGCAGCTCGGCAAACCGACGAATCCAAAAGGAAGCTTCTAATGCGCCGCGTACTGCTCGGGTCTCTTCTTCTCGCGTCCGCTTGCTCGGATACGAAAGAGCCGCCCACTCCCCGCACGTTCGAGCGCGCTTCCGACATGACCGTGACGTGTCTTCGCGTCTACAGCGACGACACCGGCTTGCGACGCGCCATTCCCCCGGAGCCTCTTCCGATCAGCCAGTGCTTGCGAACGCCCGCGAGTCTCATCGACGACGTCGGTCACATCATCGGGGACAACGCGCTCACCAATCATCTCTACGCACTCGTCACGCAGACGGCTCGCGGAGAAGTCGCGGTGGTCGATCTCACGGCAAGGCGCATCGTCGATCCGGATCCCATCACGCCCGGCATCAACTTTCTTCCCGCCGGAAAGATCCCGACGGACATCGCGGCCACTCCCGATGGAAAACTGACGTTCCTCGCGACGGGCGAGGCGAATCGTCCCGCGCTCTTCGCAATCGACAATCGGAAAATTCTCGGCGCCTCGCAGATCTTGGATCCGGGACTTGCGAATCCACCGGCGACGTTGACCGATTGGCCCGTGTGCGCGCTTCCCGCACGTCCCTCGGCCGTCCACATCATCGAGCACCGTGGAGATACCGCGCACCCATACGATGTCGCCGTCGTCTTCCCGGGCGACGCCGTCGATGGCGCACGCGTCGCGACGTTCGATCCGACGCCGTTCTTGCGCGGTGCGGGCTACGACACGACGCCTGGTGAGACCGTCGCCAAGGGCGCCATGCAAGCGTGCCCGATCTCGGCTGCTTTGCCGCTTTCCACGACGCTCCCCGCAACATGGACGCGCGGCCCCACGTGGTCGTACGGCGTTCCCTATCTCGACGAGGCCGTTGCCGCTTCGACGACGAGCTCTTCGGCCGCGCTCGCGGCGTGCACGACGACGTCGACCTCCGAGCGCCCGACTCCGACGCCCGACAAGGCGACAGCGCGCGCATCAGGATCCGCCCTCGACGACAACCTCCTCTACATCGGCGACGCGAACCTTCCGATCATCCACGTCATCGACATCTCGAATGCGTCGTTGCCCGTCGAGCTCGCGCCACTCCTCGCGACGAGCGAGAGTGAGCCGACGCGGCCCGTCACGATCGGTGCGATCGCCGTCAGCCCTGCAACCCGCGATTTCAAGCGTTATCTCTATGCGACCGATGCACGCGACGGCAGCGTGATGATCTTCGACGTGACGGATGCGACGTCTGCGCGCGTTCCGCTTCGTCGTCCCAATGCCGTCGTCGATCCGCTTTCTCCCGTCGACCGCGTTCGCTTCGGCGCCCCCGTCGTGTCGATCGCGTTCGGCCGCACGGATCAGCCGATCGCCAACGCCAACTCGTCGGTCGGACAAAGCGGATTTCTCTGCAATCCGAACCCGAATGCGACGCTCGAGACGGACGTCGGCGTCAATTACCGAGCGAACAGTGCCGCGACGCTCTCGCGCACGCTCCTCCCCGCGCGTTTCCGCGGCATCTTCGCGTTTGCCACACTCTCGACCGGCGAGGTCATCACGCTCGATGTCGACGATTGGGATGCGCCCTGTCGTCGTCCCGACCCAATGGACGTAGCGCCGAACTCGGTCACGCCTGCGCAGCCAGCGCCGACGAATTCGAGCGAGCTCACCGACCCATATCACGCGCCGATCGCCCTCCAGAGCCTCGCGCTTAACACGCCCGTATCGCTCGAGTCCTTCTTCCCCGTCTCGACGCCGCATCGCGCGCGCTCTTCCTATCTTCTTCGACGGAACACTGACACGGGCTCGCGCGTGCCCAGCCTCACGAGCATTCCGCAGCTCCAGCAAAACAGCTCTCCCATTTCCCTCGCGGGCGCGCCGGGCCTCACGCGTCCGATCATGCTGCCGACTGCGACGGACTTCCGCGATCCCTCGTCGGAAATAACACCCGAAGCACTCGACCCGGCCTCGCGCCTCCCCGCAGACCCGAGGTTCACGATCATTCCGCCGATCAAACCGAATCCGCTTCCCGCCGAGGTCGTCCCACCGGGAGTGCGGCTCTCCTGGGAAGATCCGACGGCCCATCTCGATCAGGATTGGTTCGTCACCTACGAGGGAGAAATTCCTGGATTCTCGGACCTCGCGCTCACGCTCGAAGGCGTCGACGACTACCAAGCGCTCTCGCTCTCACAGCCGGCGGGCCGTCTCTGCGCCCGTGGAATCGAAGACGCGCGCGTCGCCTCGGTGCGCGCGAATGCAATGAAGGCCGAGCTCGCCGCGAACAACCTGCCCGCGCTGAATCGCCTGGACAGTCAGCTCTCGGACTACGTGCAGGTCGTCGATCAACTGCTCGATCGCGGCGATCCTTACTGGAGTCAGCCCAATTCGTGTTGGTCCCCCGACCTCGCGACGCCCGCCAGCCGCTACGATGCTTGCGCGACGACCTTCGGCGACGCCAACGATCAGAACCACTCGCGCGATTTTCCCGTGCTCGAGGCCTATGACGATCACTTCGTCGTCGGAAACTATTTCAATCGCGTGGCGGATCCCGAGGCGACGCCGCCGATTGAAGGTACGCGTGAGTACGTTCGTCGCGATCCCGCCAATGCCGAGCGACTTCGCGGCCTCCAGTGCTGCTTCCACGGCCAAGCGCGCTTCCGCGCACGCCCCGCCAACCAATGGATCGCCCTCGGTTCACGCGTTGGCTACCTGCATCACATCGTGCGCTCGTCGACGGACAATTCGTGCGTGCTCGATTGCAACCCCGACAAGACGCTTCTCTCCTCGCGCGCGCTCGCGGTCCCACGCCCCTTCACGGATGCCGCCTTGGCCGCGATGAAGATTCCGGGACGCGACAGCGTGGTCGCTCTTCGCAATCCGATGTTCGCTTTCACGATCTGGAACGGTTTCGAAGTGGTGCCGAGGAAGATTCCCGATCCGACGCTCCTCTGGAACGTGCAGCCGACGCGCGACTTCGTTTGGCGCTTCACGACGCGTGGAGAGTTCGTCCCCTACAGCATTCGGCTCGATGGCGCGGTCGGCAATCCGGTGAACCCGCAATCGTCTCAGTACCTCGACGTTCTCGGCTCGCTCGCGATCGTCGACGGGTCTTCGCAAGGTCTCGTTCTTCTCGACGTGTCGAGCGGGCTCGCTTCGACGCACGCTCCCTACTTCTGAGGTCGCAAGGAAGTGCAGGACTCGGCGTTCGAACGTGCGACTCCCGTGATGAAGCAGTTCCTCACGGCGAAAGCCGCCTACCCGGAAGCGATCCTCTTCTTCCGGATGGGGGACTTTTACGAGCTCTTCTACGATGACGCCGTCGTTGCCTCCAAAGCGCTCGAGCTGACGCTCACCGCACGCAACAAAGGCGCCGCGGAAGAGATTCCGATGGCGGGCGTGCCGCATCATGCTGCGTCGCAGTACATCCAGCGGCTTCTCGATCAAGGCTTCAAGGTCGCGATCTGCGAGCAGATGGCCGATCCGTCCAAGGTGAAGGGACTCGTCCCGCGCGAGGTCGTTCGCGTCGTCACGCCGGGCATCGTCTACGACGACGCGGCGCTCGCCTCGGGCAAGAATCACTTTCTCGCGGCGGTCATCAAGGGCGCGAGCGGTTATGGTGTCGCTGCGGTGGACGTCTCTACGGGCGAGCTCTTGCTCACTCTCGCCGAGACCGAAGACGATCTGCGCGCCGAGCTGACGCGGCTCGACCCGCGCGAGCTTCTCGTGACCGAGAAAAATGGCGAAGCGCGTTTTCGCGAAACCGTCCCCAAAGCGAGCATCCGGACCGATCTCGTTCCCGACCTCGCTGATCTCGAGGACGTACTTGGAAAGCGTGCGAGCGATCTCGGTGCGGTCGACGAGTCTTCCCGGCTTGCTGCGGCGCTCTGTCTCGGTGCGGCGAAGCGTTGTGAACCGGGTCGCCCCGTTCCGATTGATCGCATCTCGGTCTACGCCCTCGCCGACGCCGTCTCGCTCGACGACACGACGCAGCGCCATCTCGAGCTCGTTCGTACGTTCAGCGGCGAATCACGCGGCTCCCTTCTGAACGAGATCGACGCGACAAAAACAGGCGCTGGCGCACGCTTGCTGCGCGCGATGTTGCTCGCGCCGAAGCGCAATCTCGTCGAAATCAAACGCATGCAAGATCGCGTGGAGCTCTTCGTCACGCACACCGCGCTACGCGCCGAGCTTCGACGCGAGCTCGAAAGCGTCGCAGACATCGCCCGCCTGACGACCAAGGTCGTCAACGATCGCGCGAATCCGAAAGATTGCGCGGCGCTTCGCCGTTCGCTCTCGGCCGCAAAACGCATGCTCGCCCTCTTGGCTCCCCTGCGGGATCGCGAAGAGCTCCACGCGTTCGGGATCGACGACAAGACACCGTGGCTCGATCCCTGCGGAAAAGTGTTCGATCTTCTCGATGCGCAACTCGCAGAGGACCCGCCGCTCCGCCTCGTGGACGCCAATGTCATTCGCGTGGGCTTCGACGCGGCGCTCGATCGCGCGCGCACGCTCCTCACGGATGGTCAGCGGCTCGTGGCCGAGCTCGAAGGACGCCTCCGCGAAGAGACCACTATTTCGAGCCTAAAAATCAAGTACACGCGCGTCTTCGGTTGGTACCTCGAAGTGACGCGGTCTCATCTCGAGAAGGTTCCAGACGGCTGGCGACGCAAACAAACCGTCGCCACGGGCGAGCGTTACACGTCGAAGGAGCTCGATGAGCTCGCCGACGCGATGCAGAACGCGGAAGAGACGAGCCAGGAGCGCGAAGCCGAGCTCTATCGCGACCTCGTGAAGTGCTTGTCGTCGAACGCACCGTCTCTCTTTCGCCTGGCCGAACGATTGGCTCTGCTCGACGTCGCGTCTTCTTTGGCGGAGGTCGCGCACAAAGAGGATTGGAGCCGCCCCGAGGTCGACGAGTCGCTCGTGCTCGCGATCGAAGAGGGTCGTCACCCGGTCGTCGAGAAGCTGGCAGCACGCGGCAAGTTCGTCCCCAACGACGTCGTCTTGGATGCGACGCGCGATGCGGCATTGCGCAAAGGCGGCCATCTCTGGCTCATCACCGGTCCCAACATGGCGGGCAAGTCGACCTTGATGCGGCAAACGGCGATCATCGTTCTGCTCGCGCAAATGGGCTCTTTCGTTCCCGCAAAGCGTGCGCGCGTGGGTCTCGTCGATCGCATTCTCACGCGCGTCGGCGCGAGCGACAACCTCGCGCAAGGCGAGAGCACGTTCATGGTCGAGATGAAGGAGACCGCCGGCGTGCTCAAGAAGGCCACGCGAAGCTCGCTCGTCATCTTGGACGAGATCGGTCGCGGCACGAGCACCTACGATGGTCTCGCAATCGCGTGGTCCGTCGCGGAGCACTTGCACGATGCCATCGGCTGCCGCGCGATGTTCGCGACGCACTATCACGAGATGACGGAGCTCGCGCAGATGCACCTCGGCTGCGCGAACTTCTCCGTGAGCGCGAAGGAGCGCGAAGGGCAAATCGTTTTCTTCCACCGCGTTCAAGAGGGCCCAGCTTCGCGAAGCTATGGCGTCGCGTGTGCGCGGCTCGCGGGACTGCCCGAGGTCGTCCTTGCGCGAGCGAAAACGATTTTGACGGAGCTCGAAGAGACGGGGGCCGTCGATGCCCGCACGAAAAAGAAGAAGCCGCAGATGGAGCTCTTCGTGCCCGCAAAAAAGAGCCCTGCACTCGCCTTGCTCGAGAACATCGACGTCAATCGCGTCACCCCTCTCGATGCGATCCAGATCCTCGCCAAGCTCAAAGAGCTGGCCGAGAAGCAGGATTGACTCGCAATCTCGGAACGCGGCCGGGAACGCAATCCCGGAACGAAGACGAGAGAGCAAGCCGGGGACTTTTCTTGTACGGTCCTGCCAATGAGCGCCGAAGAGAACGAGCCGACGGAATCCGCAGAAGAAGGAACCAAGAAGGCCGCGAGCAAGCACTCGCTCCGTGGGCCAACGGTGCGCCATTTGCGAGGGCTCGGCCATCACCTGCACCCCGTCGTGCAAATCGGCAAAGAAGGCGTCACCGACGCGCTCTTTCTTGCCGTGCGTGAAGCGCTACTTCGTCACGAGCTCATCAAGGTGAAGATCCTTCAAGAAGCGCCGGTCGACCGTCACGATGCGGCCGGCGAGATTTCGGAAGCCACGGGCTCGATGCTGATCCAGGTCCTCGGGCGAACGATCCTCCTCTACAAGCACCATCCGAAAAAACCGCGAATCGAGCTTCCAAAGACGCGAAAGGCGGCGACGGCCCTCGCCAAGGGCGAAGCGAAGACCAAGAAAAAACGCGTCAATCGCCGGAAGAAAAAGCGCGTGCCGCGCGCCGTCGAGTGACCCAGGCACCGCGTTAAGGCAACGAGTGCTTGTCGGCAACGGCAAGCATTGACTATCTTTCGGGGTCCAAATGCCCAACGCGTACATCTCAGGCACGGGTTTTTACGTACCGCCCCGCGTCGTCACTAATGACGACCTCGCGAACGTCTACGGCATCGACACGACGCACGAGTGGATTGTCCAGCGCACCGGAATCGAGGAGCGTCGCTTCTCGGAAGCAGGCGTCGCCACTTCCGATCTCGGCCTTTATGCGAGTGAAGAAGCCATCGCGCGAGCGGGTATCCAGAAGAGTGATCTCGACATGATCATCTTCGCGACGCTTTCGCCGGACATGTCTTTCCCGGGCTGTGGCGTCTTCTTGCAGCAGAAGCTCGGACTTTGCGATCTGCCCGATTCCAAGTTCGTTCCCGCTCTCGACATTCGCAATCAGTGCTCGGGCTTTCTCTACGGACTCGGCACCGCCGCCTCGATGGTCCAAACGGGAAACGCGAAGCACGTGCTCCTCGTCGGCGCAGAAACGCATTCTGCGGCGATCGATCTCACGACGCGCGGTCGCGCAGTGTCGTCGCTTTTCGGTGACGGTGCCGGTGCCGTAGTCGTCAGCGCAACCGAAGAAAACCGGGGCATTCGTAAGTGGAAGCTCGGCGCCGACGGCCGTCACGCGAACGATCTCGCGCAACAGGTCTGGGACATCAAAAAGCGCCCGTTTCTGCCGATGTCTCCGGAAGGTGTCGGACAAGTGTATCCCGAACAAATGTGGCCGCACATGGACGGCAAGCAGGTCTTCCGTCACGCGGTCGAGCGCATGATCTCCGTGCTCATGCAGACCTGCGTCGAATCCGGCCTCACCGGCGCCGACATCGATCTCTTCGTCTTCCATCAAGCCAACTTGCGCATCAATCAGTACATCCAGAATCATCTCGGCATCCCCGACGAGAAGATGGTGAGCAACATCCAGCGCTATGGAAATACGACGGCCGCAACCATCCCCATCCTCCTTGCCGAAGCCGAACGAAGCGGAAAATTGAAGCCGGGAATGAAGGTCGCAATGGTCGCCTTCGGAGCCGGCTTCACCTGGGGCTGCGCCATCGCTGAATGGTGAGCTGGCCGCTGATGCGGCTGCACGCCACGCGTCGTCGGTCGGCCGTCCTCATCGTACGGTCGTACGATTCCGGGTGCCTTCCTAGCCGCGCGGCGTTCGCTCGCACCAGCGGGCAGCTCACAGCATTTTGTTCGAGCTCGCTTCGCGACATGTGCGGGCGAGCGAGCACATACAAATTCTTCGAGCGAGCTCCGCGCCGCTCTACTTAACTCTGCCAACGCCCGCCCTCTGAACGGACCCTGAGCTGCCCGATCGTGCGAGCGAACGGCGCAGGGCTAGGAAGGTTCCCGGAAGCGTACGACCGTACGCTGAGGACAACCGACCGACGACCTGCGCCGTGCAGCCGCACGATCGGCCAGCTCAGGCGCGGACGCTGGGCCGGTGGTATAGCTCGATTTCGTCTCCTGGCAATCCCGCGATCGCGAGCGTCGCCAGAGGATCCCAACCGAGCGGTTGCTCGGGACCGCCCATGTCCGAACAGAAACGAATGCCGAGCTTCGCGAAGCGCGCTTCACCGAGCT
>JAHFDV010000133.1 GCA_023248815.1 Myxococcales bacterium | reverse complement strand
GATCACACGTGCCGCATTGGAGAAGAGTGATTGCCTCGAATACGCGAGTCGTCCTTACCCCACGCTTTCTGGCGGAGAAAAGCAGCGCGTTCACGCGGCGCGTGCAATGGCGCAGATCTGGGAGAGCGGCGCCGATCGCGCCCTGCTCATGGATGAGCCCACTTCGAGCTTGGACCTCGCGCATCAACACGCGCTCCTCGCGCAGGCTCGAGCGCTCGCCAAAGAACGAACCGCCATCGTCTGCGTGCTTCACGATCTCAATCTCGCTTCGCAATACGCCGACCGCATCGCCGTGCTCCATCACGGCAAGCTGCATTCCTTGGGATCGCCGAATGCGATCCTGACCGAAGCGATGGTCGGAGACGTGTTCGGCGTCGACGCGCTCATTCTTCGTCCCGAAGGCCTCTTGCATCCCCTCGTCATCTCGCGTGGGCCCAAGGGCTCGAATCTCTCGTCCGCAACCCCCTCACCCCCGCCCATCGAAGGAGCCCCTCATGACGCCGACTGAAATTCGCACCGCCTGGTTCGACATTCGCAACAGCGAAAAGGGCATTCACGCTCTCGAGATCGCCGAACGCCTCGGTGTCTCCGAAGCCGAGCTCTACGCGAGCGCGGTGGGTTCCACGGAGGGGCCCGTCCGCACGAAGCGCCTCGAGGCGGACTTCCGATCGCTCATCGCGAAGCTTCCGAGGATCGGCTTCGTGAAGACGGTGACGCGCAATGCCGATGCCGTCATCGAAGTCGAGGGCAACTACGACAACATCGAGTTCTTCGGCCCGATGGGACAGAGCGTCAGCACGATCGATCTCCGCATTTTCGTCGAACGCTGGAAAAGCGCCTTCGAGTTCACCGACGAGACACGTCGCGGCACCTCGCGGGGGCTCGCGTTCTTCGACAAGTCAGGGCGCGCCATTCACAAGCTTTTCTTGCGCGAGAAAAGCGATGTCGCCTTCTTCGAGACGCTCGTCACCGAATCGACGTCGAAGGACCAGAGCCCAACACACGTCGTCGAAAAGGCCGCTCCCCTTGCGGCAACCAAAGACGACAGCGCGATCGACGTGGAAGGGCTCCGTGCGGCATGGAAGGCAATGACCGACACGCACCAGTTCTTCGGCCTGCTCCGCAAATTCGAAGTGGGCCGTACGCAGGCGCTCCGGCTCGTCGGTGACGAGTTCTCGAAGAAGGTGGATTCGTCGACATTCGAGAAAGTCCTCACCGCCGTCGCCGAGAAAGAAGTGCCGTTCATGATCTTCGTCGGCAACCCCGGCGTGATTCAGATCTTCTCCGGGCTCATCAAAAAGGTCGTGCCCATGGGATCGTGGATCAACGTGCTCGATCCCGGGTTCGATCTGCATGTCCGCAACGATCGAATCGAAGAAGCGTGGGTCGTTCGCAAGCCGACGGTCGATGGCGTCGTGACGGCCCTCGAGCTCTACGATGCCGAAGGCGAACAGATCGCATTGGTCGTCGGAAAGCGCAAACCGGGGCATGCCGAGAACGCCGATTGGCGCGCGCTCGTCGAGAGCTTCGCCTGATTCACGCTGCGCTTTTCGGCGGCTCTCGCCGTAAGCGCTGCTAGCCGCGACGTGACGTGAGCTCGAGCGCCACTTCGGCGAGGAGCTCACGCGCTTCGGTCTTCGGGAGCGATTCGAGATCGCGCGTGGCATCACGAACGCGTTCTTCGGCTTGTTTTCTCGTCGATTCGAGAATTCCGCTCTTGCGGAGGCGATCGCCGATATCGCGCGCGGCAGGCTCTTCTCCGGCGCGCGCTGCATCGACGAGAGTGCGGGAACCGCTGTCTCGCGCGAGGAGCCGAATCACGGGAAGCGTCATCTTGCCTTCACGAAGATCGTTGAAGATGCGCTTGCCCGTGTTCTCACCGGAGAAGTCGATGACGTCGTCGACGATCTGGAAGGCCATGCCCATTTCTTCGCCGAAGCGACGAAGCGCAGTCGCTTGTTCCGCGTCGGCGCCGTTGATGATCGCGCCGGAGGAGCACGCCCAGCCGAAGAGCGATGCCGTCTTGCCCTCGATGATTCGCCAGTAGGTCTCTTCGCTCGGATCGAGCGCGGTGCGTCCACGCAGCTGGATGATTTCGCCGTCGACGAGCGAGCGCAGCGTTTTGAAGAGCGCGCTCAGCACGGGTGCGTTGCCGACGGCAGAGGTGCGCTCGAGAGAATGCGTGAGAAGGAGATCTCCAGCGAGAACACTGACGGCATTGCCCCAAAGAAGACGCGAAGCGGGAAGGCCCCGGCGATCCATTCCGTCGTCGACGACGTCATCATGGAGGAGCGTCGCCAAGTGCACGAGCTCTGCAACGACGGCGAGCTCACGCGCGGGCTTCGCAATCGGACCGAAACAGGCCGCAGCGAGCAGCACCGTCATTGGTCGGACGCGCTTTCCTCCCGCCGCAAGAAGATGCGCGGCCGCATCGGTCGCACGCGGAACACCGTCGTGAACGGCTTTTTCGAGCTCTTCGGCGACGATTCGCAGGTCTTCACCGAAGAGGGCGGCGATGGAATAGAGGCGCTCCATCACCACCGGCGAGACGCGCTCCTCGGCAACGGCCGACAGAATTCGTGCGCCAGCTTCAGCTTCCACGGCGGTCACCTTAGAAGCCCTCGTGCCATTCTACAAGGGCTGCAGCAGGGCCGAGGGCGACTCAGACGAGCGTGGTGACGCCCAGCGCCAAGCCGTCGATGTCACCGGACCGCGCGCTGACGAGAAACTCTACGAGTCGTGCGGCATCTTCTTCCGTGAGGCTACCCGAGACCTCGCGATCCGCCGAACCATCGCCTGCCACCACCGTTTTTCGCTCGAAATCGCGCTCGACGAAGAAGATCGCGTTGGCCGTGACCTTCGGCGCGAGGTCTCGGCGTGGGAGGGCCCTCACGATCGAGAGGGCATCCACACGCAGCTCCGAGAGCACGGCCGCCTCGTCTTCGAAGGGTTGTCCTTCGCCGTCGTTTTTTGGCAATGCGTGGAGCAGCACGAATCGTCCGCCGGCGCGAACGTGCTTCGAGGCCGTTCGAAAGGTGGCTTCTGCACCCGGCAACTCGTCATCGTTGGTCACGACGACGACGACGACATCGATGCCACCGAACGTGCTCGACGCCTTTTCGATCGCTGCGAGAAGATGGGCTTCGTCGGTCGCAACGCCAGCGAGATGCCGCGCTTTTCCGGCGCCATTGGTGATCTCTCCGACGACCTGCCCGAGGAGCCGCTCCTTCGGTCCCGTCACGAGCACGCTCGCGCCGAGTGCCGCCAAAAGCAGGGCCGTTGCGCGCCCCGCGCCTTCTCCCCCGCCCGTCACCCACGCGACTTTTCCGTCGAGATCGCCTCTCGTTGCAGCGCTCACTTTCGTGCTCCTGATTCGGGTCGTCCGCTCATGGGCAATGACCATACTCGACCGCGCGCGCTGTCGTCGCGGAGACAAATGAGCTAGGGTTCGGCCGATGGAGCCACGACGCGCAAGAACGACGGCGCGCGCGCTCATCTTGATTCCTTTTTTCGTCATCGCGTCCACCTTCATTCTCCTCAGCGTCGTTCAGCTGACCGTGCAGACGTTCGCGCCGCCCGCGGTGTCTTCTCCCCAAGTGCCTTCCGAATCGGCCGCTGCATCTCCTTGAGATTGGTATCCGTGAGGTCGATTCTCGAGATCGATCCTCGAGGTCGATCCGGAGAGTGGCGCTCGAGGTTGGCCCCTAGGATTTTCGAGCCCTCGAATCAGCCGGCTTAAAGGCCGTGCCTGGCTTCCCTGCCTGCTAAATGCGGCCGAACCTGCTAAAGAGGGAGCCGTGGAACCCATCACCCCCGTCACCTTCGATGCCATCGCTCTCAGCCCGGAGACGCGGCGAGGAATCGATGCTCTCGGCTATCTCTCGCCGACCCCGGTTCAAGTCGCTGTTTTCGAGCCTGCCGCCGCCGGCAAGAGCATCGTCGTCCAAGCGCGAACGGGCACTGGCAAGACCATCGCCTTCGGCCTTCCCATTCTCGACCGCCTCGTTCGTCCCGCCGACGTCCGCCCGCAGGCGCTCATTCTGACGCCGACGCGCGAGCTCGCGATTCAGGTTTCCGCCGAGCTCGAAGCCGTCGCGAAGTTTCGCCCCATCAAGATCACGACCATCTATGGCGGCGCTTCGATGGAAAAGCAGGTCGCAGCGCTCACGGCGGGGGTCCACGTCGTCGTCGGTACGCCGGGTCGCGTGCTCGATCACCTTCGCCGCGGAACGTTCGATGCGAGCGGCATTCGCATCTTCGTCCTCGACGAAGCCGACGAGATGCTCTCGATGGGTTTCGCGAAAGAGCTCCACGCCATCGTCGAAAAGCTTCCGAAAGAGCGTCAAGGCCTGTTCTTCAGCGCGACGGTTCCACCCGACATCGAAGACATGGCGCGAAGGCAGCTCGGCGAGCCCGAGTTCATCACGCTCTCGAGCGATCAGGTCGGTGCGCTCGAGCTCTCGCACTCGACGTATTTCGTCACGGGCGACAAGCGTCAAGCATTGGCGCGCGTTCTCGAGATCGAAAACCCCGAAAGCGCCGTCATTTTCTGCAATACGAAAGACGAAACGGAGCGCGTCGCCGAGTTCCTCTCGAAGCTCGGTTTCGTGGCCGAATGGCTCAACGGAGACCTTGCGCAAGGTGAGCGCGAACGCGTGATGACGAAGATCCGCGAAGGCAAGCTGCGCTTTCTCGTCGCGACCGACATCGCGTCGCGCGGCATCGACATCTCGCATCTCACGCACGTCATCAATCACGACTTCCCCGACTCCGCCGAAGCGTACGTTCATCGCACCGGTCGTACGGGTCGCGCCGGTCGTACGGGCCACGCCGTGTCGCTGATTGCGCCGCGAGACATTGGTCACGTTTACCAACTTCGTCTCACCTACAAGATCCGTCCGATCGAGAAGAGCCTCCCCAGCACGCGCGAGCTCGAGACGCGTTCCGAGCTCGACATCCTCGGAGTCGTCGCGGAGCGCTTTGGCGCTCTCGGCGATCGCGCTCCAGATCTCGCCCTCGCGCGCCGTCTTCTCGCGCACGACGACGCCGAGCGTTTGATCGCCGGTATCCTCCGCACGCTCCTCGGCACCGACACGAAGGAGCCGAAAAAAGAAGCTGAAGAAGCTCGTCGTGGTCGCTTGCCGACGCCCGCAGAAAAACCGCGCGACAGCATGATCGAGGAGCTTCGTCCTGCACGGGACACGAGCGGCAGCTCCGAAATTCGTTTCTCGGAGAGTCAGGCATCGCCCGGTCGAAGCGCCGAGTCTCGCGCGTCTAGCCCGCGTGATCGACGGCCGCGAGACGCAGGCTCGCGAGACACTGGCTCGCGGGACACAGGGCCGCGAGACATCGCACCGAATGATCGTCGTGACCGCGCTCCCCGCGCCGAGCCGCGTCCTGCCCGCAATGACGAGCCACGCACGGCGGGCGCCGGTCCCCACCGCGCCGAGTCTGGCCGCGGTGATGCTGGCAGAAGTGATGCTGGCAGAAGTGACGCCGGCAGAAACGAGAAAGGCTCCGCCGTCCCCGCGGGAGGTCGTCTCTTCTTGAATGTCGGTCGACGTGAAGGTCTTCGCCCCGGCGAGATCATCGACTGGCTCACTGCCGCTGGAATCGACCGCACCAACGTCGGCGCCATTCGCATTCGCGACAACATGACGCTCGTCGCGCTCCCGCTCGAAGACGTCGAACGCGCCGCTGCCGCCATCTCCGGCAAAGAAGTGCAAGGCAAAGCGATCGTCGCCGAAGCTGCTCGCGTGACCGAGACCACCTCCTCGAGTACCGCCACGAAAGCGTCTCCCGTCGAAGCGCGCGAAGAGGGTTCACAAGACCCGCGTATCGAAATTTCCTGACTCGCTAGATTTCCTACGTCGATCGCCCGCGAAGTCGTGTGGGCGCACGTAGGAAAGCCTAGAAAACTGCGGTCAAAGGCACTCGTTGCTCTTTGTTGCCCGTCGCATTGAGCGTAGCCTGAGATGCGATGTCGGTGGCTGCTCAACCCTTCTCTCGTTCTGCTTCAACCGCTTCCGTGCTCACCCCCGGAGATACGCTTCGCAAAAAAATGCGCGAGCGTTTCGCGCGCGGTGAGGTCTTCACGCTCGACGAAGCGATCGCGATGGTCGTCCCGCTTTGTCTCGACGTAAAAGCTCATCACGATCGCGGGCAGCGCATCTACGTGCACCCGGGCTGCGTCGTTGCCGGCCCCGACGGGATGGCCCGCATCGAACCGCGTCTCGCCGTCGTCCCCACGGACTCCCGCGATCGCGCGTGCATCGCTCCCGAGAATCAGCGCAGCCTCGAACCGGGCGACGCGCATGCGAGCGTCTTTTCAATCGGCGCGCTTCTCTACGAGGCGCTGACGGGTCGCATCATCGGCCCCGGCATGGTGCGTCCGACGGAAGTGAATCCAAACCTTCCTGCCGCGCTCGAAACCGTCCTCGCAAAGTCCCTCGTCGGCGATCGTTTGAAGCGCCCCGAAGATCTCGGTGCGCTCGCTTCCGCAATGCACCACATCGCACCGATGAAGAGCATTCCGCCGCCCCTCGCAGACGAGTCGCATCTCGATCGCACGGGCGAGGTCGAGGTCGACGTGCGCCTGTCGATGCTTCCACTCGACGAGATTCACGTCTCGTTGGCGCCAGGCCCAGCTTCCCTCGCCCCCACGCCCGCGCAGCGTGATCCTCTTGCCGCTGCGGCTCCGCTCATTCGCATGCCGACGAACGATCCGACGGCGCGCCTCGGCGCACTGAAAGAGCGCCTCGAGTCGGACCCGCGCCCACGCTACGTCGTCAGCAAAAATCGAATGGATCACGGCCCGTTCAACGCGGTCGAGCTCCTCCAGCAGATCGCCACGAACACGTTCGTCGCCGAAGACACGATCCGCGACGAAATCAGCGGTCAATCGCGCCTCATCAAAGAGTGGGACGAGTTCGCGCCCTTCGCCGAGCAGGCCGGCATCAAGCGTGAAGTCGTCGCCGAGAAGAAAGCCGTCGCGATTGCCGAGAAGAGCGAGAAGCGCTCGGGCATCGCCAAAGGCGTCGTCGGCGCGGGCGTCGTCCTCGCGATCGTCGCGGCGGGCGGCATCTGGTTCATGAAGGTTCAGCAGGCGAAGAAAGACAATGTCGCCATCATGGACGAAGCGAACTCCCTCGAGCTCGACGTCAACGGTCGCGTCAAAGGCGCGAAAAAGGGCGGTGGAGGCGGTGGCGGTGGAGGCGGAGGCGGTTTCGCTTCGGGCCTCAGCTATCAGGCGGCGATGAACTCGAACGTACAAGAGATCAACATGGGCGCGGGCGGCGGCGGCCCAGATCTCACGAACGCGCAGCTCCAAGGACCTCTCCAGCGCGCTGGCGTCTTTCTCTCGGAATGCGGCGCCCCCGATAGCATGAAGGTTCAAATTGACGTCGCCGTGAAGAGCGGCCGTCCCGTGGGCGTCTCCGTTTCCACGAACCCCGGAGACGGAAAAGTGGCTTCTTGCATCGACCGCAAAGTGCGCGGCCTCGGCTGGCCTTCGCATCCAAAGATGGACGGCGTCCACATCTCTTTCTGACGGCACCTCGTCTCCTGAACGCAGACCGTCTCGTGAAGAGACGGTTCATCGAGACGAGATTGCATCCGCAAGGAGCGTGATATGACTCCTCTCGTTCGAGATGAGTCGTCTTCGCCGTGCCTCGTTCTTCGTGCTCATGCCGCTCTTACTTGCGGCCTGCGACGAAAAAGTGCGCATCCTTCCGAGTGATGATCCCGACGCATCGTCGCTCACGCCGACCCTCGCGATGCCCTCTCCGCGCGCCGCTGCTCTTCGAGAAGCCGGTGTCGCGACTTCGAGCATCCTCGACGGAAGCGTCGACGCCGGCGTTTCGTGCGGCCAATCGGGGCTCGCCGACTGCCCCCTTCAAGCCTGGATGAAGCTCAACGCAAAACCAGCCCTCGCCAAAGAAGACGCGCTCCTCCTCTCCGAAGCCTTCGAAAAAATCGCAAAGCTCGCCCCCGAAGGCTTCCCAAATTGGTCCTCCATCTCACGAGACGGAGAATCCGCCGCCAAAGCGGGCGCCGTCGACGCCGCACGCTCCGCCTGCCGAGCCTGCCACGACCAATACCGAAAAAAGTACAAAGAGACGCTCCGCGACCACGCGCTCCCGTAAGCGCAACACGTCGCTGTTCTCGCGCGATATTCGCGCCCCACAACCCTCAAGCCGAACCCCCGGCGCGTAGCGCCCAGCAACACAGCGCTATCTCGCAAACGTAGGGCTAAGAAGCGGCGAATTCGGCTCGCTCACCCCAAGTGGCGAGCCCGAATTCGACGCGCCGCTACGTTCGTGAAAATAGCTTCCCGTAGTGATCGCTCACGGCTTCGCCGCCGAGCTGCGTGAAGAAGGTCGAATACGCCATCCAGATGGCGATGCCGTTCAAGTCTCGGAACATCGGCGGCACGTATTGCGGAAGTTTCACGACGCCATCGTTCACGCGACGCGCGAGAATCGGCACGTCTTCGTGCGCTACTTTTCCGACGAAGAGGAACGGAATGAGGTCGGCGCGGTTGTGCTGAATGGCGCTACGAATGAAGGCGTAATTGAGGACGATGCCCTTGCAATAACAGGCGTCCTTCGTGAAGGGCGCGCCACCTTCGACGACACCTCCGCGGAACACGCGGCTCGTGTTGTCGTAACACTCTTGCTCGTCGTAGCCCTCGGTGCGGAACCATTCGAAGACGTCGATGAAGCTCGCGCCATCTTCGGCCTTGTCGACGGCGACGACGCGATCGTTCAAGCGACGGGCGCGCCGCGGGTACGTGCGCAGCGTGAAGATCTCGACGAGGGCGGCGAGCCCTTCTTGCACGGCCGTCGTACGCGGCGGTCCCTTGGCGAGCCAACGCGCGACGGTTTGCTGCTGCCCGTTCACCGAGGTCGCAACGTGGACCCAGCCCTCGTGCACTTCGAGAATGTCGATGTCGCGCATCGAGAACGTCGCACCCGAGCGAACCTTCACGTAGTCGCTGCCGGCGGCGGCGTCGGCGAGGATCGAATCGTCGACCTGGACGCGCACGGTCGTGTCGGAGAAGTATTTCGCGAACCGCTCGTTCAAGATCTCGGCGGCGGTCGCGGCGGGGATATCGCGCGCCTGTGAAGGGCCGAGCGCGTCGACGTCGATCTTCGTGAGGATGTCGTAAAGGACGTGGCCGAGATCGCGCACGGTCGCGCGGCCATCGGGAAACTTGTCTTTGGGCGAGCCATAGAGCCTGCGCGAATACGCATAGAACTCGCTCGTTCCGCGGGCCGCGAGCATGCGCACGACATCGCGGTACTCGAGCGCCGACTTCACCATGATCGATCCGACGGCATCATCGAGACCGAGATCGCGTTCGATGTCCTTCGCCAGGTTCTCGAACTCTTCGGCTTTTACGCGCGAGTCGAATCCGAGCTCGATCTCGCCGTAGTACGCCGCGTCGGCCCGAGGAAGCTCGCGAAACTTGCTCTTGAAGAACTCTTCTTCGATCCGCGCATCCCAGCGCACCGCTTGAAGGACGCGAATGGGGCGTTGGCCATCGACCATGCGATTGGCGAGCGAGGCGATGATCTCTTTGTAGCTGCGCCAAGGGCCGGCGACCGGCATCGGCGGAATCGAAGGCGCGTCGTACGTACGCGCGACCTGCGCTGCGCCGTCTTCTTCTTCTCGCCGGGCGCGACGTTCTTCCTTCGCCTCGCGGACGTTCGCTTCGCGCGTCTCTCGAGCGGCCTCACGCGACTCACGCGCCGTCGGCTCTTTCGCGGCGGGCTCTTTGGAGGAGTCCTTGCCGTTCTTCTCTTCTTTCGCGTCGACCTTCGCGTCTCCGTCTTTGGCGCTCAAATCGCGCACGGAAGGGCGGTCGGGACCGGCTTCGCGCCGTCCTTTGCGTTCTTCATCCGAACGTTCGGCCATCTGCGTCAATCTTCGCAGATGGTGCCGCGCTTTTCATCAATGAAATGCGCCTTCTGTCGGCCTTTTCAGCGGCGAGACTTCTTGGCAGCTTCCACGATCGCGTGAACGAGCTCGTCGTCACGCTTCCCTTCGGCCTCTGCGCGGTAACTGAGCACCATGCGGTGCCGAAGAACGGGAACCGCAAGCGCGAAGATGTCTTCGATGTCGGCCGCCGCTTCTCCACGAAGAACGGCGCGCGCCTTCGCCGCAATGACGAGCGCTTGCGAGCCACGAGGACCAGCGCCGAAACGCACGAAGCTCCTCACGTCCTCGGGCGCATCTTCCGTCGAGGGTCGCGTCATCCTTCCGAGGCGCACCGCGAGCTCCACCGCTTCTTCGGTCACGGGTACGCGGGGAATGAGCCCCAAAATCGCGCGCACTTCATCCGCCGAGAGAACTTGCGGAACCGTGCTCGTCTCGGCGCTCGTCGTCTTGCGCGCGATGCTGCGCTCTTCATTTTCGGACGGATAGTCGAGATGGATCTCGAGAAGGAAGCGGTCGAGCTGAGCCTCAGGGAGCGGATACGTGCCTTCTTGCTCGATGGGATTGCGCGTCGCAAAGACGAGAAACGGATCCGGAAGAGAGTGCGTCGAAGCTCCGACCGTCACGCGACGTTCTTGCATCGCCTGAAGAAGTGCCGCCTGCGTCTTCGGAGGCGTGCGGTTGATTTCGTCGGCGAGCACGAGATGATGAAAGATGGGTCCTGCAAGAAACGAGAGGCGTCGTTTGCCGGCTTCGTCTTCTTGGAACACGTCCGTTCCCGTGATGTCGGCCGGCAAAAGATCCGGTGTAAACTGCACGCGACCGAACGTGAGCCCGAGCGCCTCCGCCAGCGTGGAGACGAGCAACGTTTTTGCGAGGCCAGGAACGCCGACGAGTAGAGCGTGTCCACGCGCAAAGAGCGCCGTCAGCATGAGCTCGACGACGTCTGCCTGACCGACGACCTTGGTCGCGACAGCCGCACGAAGACGCGCCGCGGCGTCCGTTGTTTTCTTGAGAAGCTCGATATCTGCGGTGTCCATACCGATGGCGACCCTAGCACGCCTCCGCTCCCTGGAGCTGGCCAAGCCTCGGTGGATCCGGTAGATCGCGAGGCCATGGTGACGGCAGTTTTTCAGTCCAGTGTCGAAGTCGTGCGTCCGGATCCAGGGCTCGCGCGCGGGAAGTGGGAAGCGTCACCCGCGTTCTTCATCGGGATCGCAGCCGCCGCCGTGCTCGTCCCTGCAGCCTTCTATGCGCGACGGAGCTTTCTCGCCGCCAAGGCCAAGCGCGACGAAGGGCCACGATCGATTCCTCCCTCAATTCGTCCTCCGCGCGACCCGAAGAAAGACGCGTCGTGAGCGACATCGCAGCTCCCGTTTCACCCAAGGCTTCGCGCTTTCGACTCGATCGCGTCGTTGCGATGGTGTGCATCGCGCTCGTCGGCTACTGCGCGTACGCGTTCTTTTCAGGCATCGGCGCGATCTCGACCGCGCTTGCAGCGTTCTCTTGGTGGACCTTCTTTGCGGCCTGCGGGCTCGCCTTCGGCAACTACGTGCTCCGCGTCTTCAAGTGGGAGTTCTATCTCTCGCGACTCGGCATCCGCGGCGTCCCCAAGCTCGAGAGCGCGCTCATTTTCTTCTCGGGATTCGTCTTCACCGTCAGCCCGGGCAAAGTCGGAGAGATGTTCAAGTCGTGGGTGCTCTTCGAGACGCATGGCATTCCCGTCGAGAAAACCGCCCCCATCGTGATCGCGGAGCGCGTGACCGACGTTCTCGGAATCGTCGTGCTCATCCTCGTCGGATCGACGGCGTTCGGTGGGCAAAAAGCGTTGGTGCTCGCAGGCGTCGGCGTGTTCCTCGTTCTCACGCTTCTGCTCGTCATTTCTTCGCAAAAGCTTTCGTACGGCCTCATCGCGCTCGTCGGAAAGCTCCCGGGGCCGTTCACGAGAATCGCGCCGAAGCTCCACGACGCCTACGCCAGCTTGGCGACGCTCGTTCGTCCGCGAAACCTCGTCATTCCAACGATCATCTCGATCTTCGCGTGGATGCTCGAATGCCTCTCTCTTTGGATTCTCCTCCGCGGATTCGGTGAGCCCGCTTCGGTCGCGCTCTGCTGCTTCTTCTATGCGACGAGCACACTGGCGGGCGCGATCATCCCCGTTCCCGGTGGGCTCGGTGTGAC
>JAHFDV010000010.1 GCA_023248815.1 Myxococcales bacterium | reverse complement strand
GGCATCGAGATCACGCGTGGTATGCGAATCGTCGCGAAGCTGCGCAACAAGAGCGTTCTTTCGATCGCGCTCAAAGTCTACGAAGGCACGCCGCCCTACCCCGTGAAGCCGATCGAGCACGTCGTCGATCAGGTGCCGACGTTGCCGGAAGACTTGCTCGATTTTTTGATCGAGCTCTCTCGCTACTATGTTGCCCCCATCGGCGAAGCATTGGCGCTCGCTCTTCCTCCCGTCGAACGTGAGGCTGCCGCCTTTACGCGCGAAGCGACTTTGTTCGACAAGCCCTTGGGGGTCGGCGAGAGGCTCGTAAAATGGGTGACGGCGACGGCCAACACGTCTCCCGAAGAATCGAAGCTTCGCGGGCAAGCGTCGCTCGTGCTCGAACGCTTGCGCAGTGATGGTGAGACGACCGTCTCTCACCTCGAGACGTCATTTGGAAATGCGCGCGCCGTCGTGAAGAAGCTCGAATCGCTGGGCCTCGTCACGATCGCCGAGCGCGACGCGCCCTTCGAGGTCTTCACCGACGAGATCGCCCGCGATGTCCCTCCCGAGCTCACCGAGCCTCAGGCGCGCGCCGTGGAAGCGGTTCGATCCGCGCTCGACAAAGCTGCGCCGACGACGCTTCTTTTGCACGGCGTCACGGGTTCCGGAAAGACCGAGGTCTATCTTCGCGCGATTACGCTGGCGCGTGAAAAAGGCGTCGGCGCGATCGTCCTCGTGCCCGAGATCGCGCTCACGCCGCAGCTCGTTTCACGATTTCGCGCGCGCTTCGGAGACGACGTGGGCGTTCTTCACTCTGGGCTGACGGCCAAAGAACGCCTCACGATGTGGCGCAGGCTGCGGAGTGGCGAGCTCGATGTTGCCGTCGGTGCACGCAGCGCGCTTTTTGCTCCCATCGGAAAGCTCGGGCTCGTCATCGTCGACGAGGAGCATGACCCTTCTTTCAAGCAAGAAGAGGGGGTGCGTTACAACGCGCGGGACATGGCGATCTTCCGCGCTCATCGCGAAAAGGGCGTCGCGATTTTGGGCAGCGCCACGCCGTCACTCGAAAGCGTGTATCTCACACAGATTGGCCGCGCCGAGCTCATCGCCCTGCCCGAGCGCGCCACCGTGCAAACGCTTCCGACGGTCGAGCTCATCGATTTGCGACGCACGGGCGCAGGACCGAGCGGCGACAAGCGCCTCAGCATTCCGCTTCATCGCGCGATCGAGCAGACACTCGAACGCAAAGAGCAGACGATTCTCTTCCTCAACCGGCGCGGCTTCGCGCCGAGCGTGATTTGCGCGAGCTGCGGTGAGCTCGAGAGTTGCCCGAACTGCGCCGTCGCACTGACCTTTCACAAGATTCACGGCGGTGAGCTCCGCTGCCACTATTGCGACCATCGGCGACGCTTCGTTCAAAAATGCAAAAAGTGCGAGAGCACCGAGCTGATGCTCGAGGGTCAGGGGACCGAAAAGCTGGAGGAGCTCCTCGCGACGACCTTTGCCGGAGCCCGCGTCGCACGGCTCGATCGAGACACCGCGAGCGGCAAAGGCATTGGCGAAGTGCTCGACCGCATGCGCAACGGCGACATCGACATTCTCGTCGGCACGCAGATGGTGACGAAAGGGCACGATCTTCCGCGCGTCACGTTGGTCGGTGTCATCAATGCAGACGCAGCACTTTCGCTCCCAGACTTCCGCGCGAGCGAACGAACGTTCCAGCTTCTCGTGCAAGTGGCAGGGCGTGCGGGACGCGGCGATCGCCCGGGACGCGTGCTCATTCAAACGTACAATCCCGAACACATCGCCTTGGTTCGCGCCAAAGCGCACGACGTGAACGGATTTTTGCGCGAAGAGCTCGTGGCGCGAAGAGAGATCGGCTTTCCTCCGTTTTCGCGCCTGGCGCTCGTACGCATCGACGATCCCGACGAAGCGCGCGGCAAAGCATCGGCCGAGCTCGTCGCGCGCACGGCCACGAATGCAAAAGTCGAAGGCGTGCGCATCCTCGGCCCGACCCCTGCGCCCATCGCGCGCCTCCGCAATCGCTTCCGTTTTCGCGTGCTCTTGCGCGGCAAAGATCGGCCCCCGATTTATAGAATTCTTCGCGCCATCGAGGGCCTGCGATCCGAGCTTCCGCGTACGACGCGACTCATCGTCGATGTCGATCCCGTCAGCTTGCTGTAGCCCCCTCGAGCGTTCTGGGCCTTGCATTCGGCGGCCACGGCCAGCCTCCGCAACGTTTGGCCGCTTCGGAAGGGCTGATTCACCGCGCCTCGAAAGGTAGAGTGAGTGGCACGGCGATCGCATCGTCGAAGGTCATGCTCGGGACCCTCGGCGCTCTTCTTCGTTGGCTCTTCGCGGGGGCACGCTGCCCCGCCTGCCGTGTGGACATTCGTCCGCTCGCTCTTCTTTGCGAAGGTTGCGAAGGAGCGATCGAGATGGATGAAGAGGGCGCCGCGTTTCTCTACGGCGGTCCCGTCGCCGACATCGTGCGCGCGTGGAAATATCGAGGGCAGGCCGAGCTCACGCGCGTCGTCGCCGAATTGATGTTTGCAAGCGTCGCCTTCCTCGAGCTCGAACGAGGGCGGTTCGACGTCGTCGTGTCGGTCCCGCTGCATCCGAGAAAGCTCCGACGACGCGGCTATCACACCGTTTCGCTCCTCGCGGCCCGCGTCGCGAGTCGTCTCGCGCGCAATCATCCGATTCGTGCGGAGCGCCTCCTCAGGCGCACGCGCGACGATCCGGCACAAGCCAATCTGGGGCGCGAAGAGCGCACCCTGAACGTGCACGAGTCATTCGCCGTGAGAAAGGCAGCGAGAGTGCGCGGGCGGCGGATTCTCCTCCTCGACGACGTGCGAACGACCGATGCGACCCTGAGGGAGGCAGAACGCGTGCTTCGAGCGGCTGGAGCGAAGGAAGTTTGCTCCTTCGCCTTCGCGCGAAGCGGGAAAAATTCAATGTCACCCGTCCTTCTCGGTGGAGTAAGATGACGCCCGGTGAGAGATCTCGAGTGGCGGTGGGCCGACCCAAACGGTCAACAACGACTCGTTCGCGAGGACGAACTTCGCGCGGGTCTCGCCAACGGCGCGATTCCGCCGAACGCGCCTGTCTGGCGGCAAGGCTGGAAAGAGTGGCAGAGCGCGTTCGACGTGCCCGAGCTCTCCTCGAGCGCGCTCGCTGCCGCCAATGGGCTCGTCCCGAACATTCCGCCTCCGCCCATGTTCGTTTTGGAGGCGCAGAACGAGTTCGAGGGAAAGAACTCGGAGACTCCCATGGCCGGCGAAGAGCCACCTCCGCCGCCGAAATACGTCGCCTCCGACAACACGTACCGCGAGTTCCGCGTCGGTCCGTACGCCCAGCAAGGAAGGGGCGAGCCGCAGATGGAATCCGAAGTGAAGCGCACGCTTCCAGGACCCGCGCCGCCTCCTTCGAATGCGGATACCGCGATCGTGATGCCTCCGACCCCTCCTCCTCCGACCGCGATGGAGGCTCTTTCGCGCGCGCCGACGCCGCCCTCGGCCGCCACCGGTGGAAGCCCCATCACGGTTCCGCCGATGCCCCCCGCGACGGTGACGGGGAAACCGCTTTCCACGCTCAAGCTGCCCGAAGTTCCGCCGGAAGCGCTCGAAAAAGGCGTGCGTTCGACGCTCATCTTTGGTGAAGGTGGGCAGCCGCCCGCTCCTCTTCCGATCGTCACGAAAGATGGCACCTCGCCCTCGTCGCCGATCGTCGTTCCTGCTCCCGCCACGTCCCCCGTCGCCGAGAAAAACGCGATCACCCGGCCGCCGCCCTGGGGTGAAGGAGCGGCTCGCATGGGGAGTCCCGAAGAGGAACGTATCGGCGCGGGCGATCTCTTCGAGGTCGACGATCTCGAGAGTGATCCGCAACCGCGGCGCTCCGGCGGACGCGCGTCGACGCCTCCGCCCGTGCCACCGAAGCGATCGATTCCTCCCGTCGCAGGCCAACCCGTCGCGACGGTGAAGATGCGTTCTCTTCCGCCACCCGTTCCCGTGAAGCGCAGCTCGCTGATTGCGTCGCCCACCCCTTCTTCGGTGAAGCTCTCGCCCGAGTCGAGCGGTTCGCTCATTTCTGATCCCACTCCTTCGAGCTCGAGCTCTCCCGTCCCTGCGATCGCGAGCGATCCCGCGTTGAAGGGCAGCACGGGAACGTTGGTCGGCATGCCAGCGACGAAGACCGACGCGTCCGATACCGTGAAAATGGACGCTATTCCGACGTCGAGCGGGAGCGGCAAGTTCGACGACGTCGATACCGCGCCCGGTGGTGAAGATGCCGGTGCCGCGTCCGGCGATGACGGCGCGCGCCGAAATCATCCGACGATGCCGCCCGCAAAGCGCGTCTTTTCGGTCGACGCCGAGCCGTCGATTCCGAAGAATCCGTCGCTTCGCGATCGGCTCGATCCCTTCGTCGACAAGATTCCACCGCTGCGCACGCTTCGCGAAAAACGCCCAGACGCGGTCGTGCCCGTCGTCGCTCTCTCGATCGGCCTGCTCGGCGTTCTCGGCATCGCGGGAATCGCCAGCCTCGTCGGTACGCCTTCCGATCGAACGGTCATCAACGAATCGAACACGAAAGCTTCACGCGAGAGCGCGACCACTACCGCGAAGCCCGTCGTCAGCGCGGCGCCGAGTGCGGCTACCGTCGCCTCTGCCAACGTCCCTCCCCCGTCGACACCGGGCGCGACCAATCCCTGCACGGTTACCGGGGAGCCGACGAAGACGAACGCACGCGCGCTCGTAGCTTTGGGCGTAGAAATCGCGGAACGCAATGGCAACTTCGGCCTCGGCTATGCCGTTTCCGAAAAAGAGGGCCAAGCCGTTCGCATTCTCGATGGACTTACACTCAAGCTTCCTCCCGATCGCAAGCGCTCGGCGTCGCCGTTCGGTCGGGTCATCCCGCTCGTTGCGGAAAATGGCCGGGTCAAAGCCGCTCTCGATGGCGACATCGCCGGTGTCACCGGACATCGCACGGCAACGTTCGGAACCACCGACTTCGGGATGAAGGACGGCCAGCTCGTGGCCGTAAAAAAGGGCAGTGATGGCATCACGCCCCTCGCTCCCCTCGAAGGCGAAGCTCCCCTCGAAGCGCTCCGTGTCGCGCCCAATGGCGACGAATGGGCGCTCGCGTTTCGCCGTAGCGGTAAAGTGTATTATGCACGCGCAAAGAACGTCGATGGCGCTCCTTCGCTCGACGGCGGACTGAAGTCGAGCGAGCCCATCGGGTCCAAAGTCGGTTCACCGTCGATTGCCGTGAGCAAGGGCTCACTCGTTCTCGTCTGGGCGGAGCAGCTCGAGAGTGGATGGAATCTTCGTCTCCTTCGCTCGAGCGCATCTGGCGAGGCGACAACGACGTTCATGCCGCCCGCGGGAGGCCCTGGCGCCCCGTACTTGTCACCCAGCGTGGCTTCGCTCGGCGATGGCCGGTTCCTCCTCACATGGACCGAGGGGCAGGGTCAATCGCACGCCGTCCGCGGGATCACGCTCTCGGAGACGGGCGCAGCGCTCGGAGAGCCGCTCACGCTTTCTTCTGCGGATGAAAACGCGGGCCAGCCGCAAGCTGCGGTCGGCGCGAACGGTCGTGGCGTCGTCGCGTTCCTCTCGGGCAGCGGCAAAGTTCTCGATGTCGTGCTCACCGGCGTGACCTGCGGAACCAACTAGCGGTATGCTCCTTCGTTCGATGCCATCGTTCTCACGGCAGTTCCTACTCGCCACGGTTCTCGGCGCCTCCCTCGCCCTCTCGGGGTGCAGTCTTTTCTCGAGTAAGGCGCACGTGAAGAACGGCGAGCTATTCGAGACGGGCAACGCCCGCTACGACGCCTACTTTCGTCAGGTTCACGAGCTCCAGACCTCGGCCGGCACGTGGAACGACGAGCGTCGCGCTTCGTGCAAGTCGCTCGGTGAAGCGTTGAAGGTTCCTTCGGACGCCGCGGACGTGACGCTCATTCAGATGACGTACGAGCAGATGCTCAACCACAAAGAAGTGGGAGCGACGCGTCTCGACGTCCTCGGAGAAAACGTGAGCCTCGTCGCCGCCTACCCTGGCAAGGCGACCGAGCCGGCTCGCACGCTCTTCCGCGCAATCGAGCGCTGCGCGCACTCGGAGCTCCTTCGCGCGAAAACGTTGAAACAAGTGCCGACGCACGCCGACGAGCTCGCGCACTCGGGGAGCGAGCTCGAGCCGCATATCCGCGAAGACTTCGCCAAAGAAGGCGGACGCGTTCCCACGGACGTCCGCAACGAGCTCCGTGCGTCGCTCGAAATCCTCGGTTCGTTCGGCAAGCGCGCACAGCTCTCCGCGCGCGAAGCCGAAGACTTCGTGTTCGATCTCCAGCGCGCGGTAAAGGGCGACGTCGATCGCCGCGATGCTCGTCGCCCCAAAAAGATGGATCGTCCGAAAGGCGACGACACGGGCACGCCGAAGTCGGACACGCCCAAAGCCGATCCGCCGAAGCCAAAGCCGAAGCCCGCGGCCACTTCGACATCATCGTCTGATCCGAAGCCTGCGACGGAGAAGCCAAAGCCGAAGCCCAAGCCGACGGAATCAGGGGACGTTTTCAACCCATAACGGGACGCATGCCGACCCCCCGACGGGGCGAGGGTCGGATGGTCCCGCCCGATGGGCAAAAGCCTGTCCCCAAAGAGATTCATATGTCCTTGGGCGAACTTTCGTTCGCCAGGCCGGGGACGTTTTCAACCCATAACGGGACGCATGCCGACCCCCTCTATGTCTTGAGCGAACATCGTTCGCGGTGGGGGGCGAGGGGTCGGATGGTCCGGCTCATCGGGTAGAGCTCCGTCCCCGAGAGAAGCATATTTTCTTGGGAACCTTCGTTCGCCGGGTCGGCGACGTTTTCAACCCATAACGGGACGCAGGAGGCGGGCCGCGCTCAGCGCACCTTCAAGATTGCGTGAATCTTGAGACCTTGCGGGGATTGCACCTCGGCTTCTTCGCCTTCCGTTAGACCGATGAGCGCTCTGCCGAGGGGACTCGACGTGGCGAGCGTCGTGATGGGTTCCCCTTCGAACGTGAGCTTCATCCCGCCGCCCGAGGGGAGAAGGAAGTAGCGCGCAGTCTTCGGCTCTTGCTCGACATCGATGACGGCAGTGATGGCGATACGATCTTCGGATCCAAAAGCGCGACACTCGAGACCGCCGAGCTGCAGCAGCGTTTGATCGATCACGTGGACGCGTTCTGCTTGGCCTCGCGCAATGTAAGAGGCCTCGGTCGCGCGCGTGTCCTTGTCGCCCTCGGAGCGCGCTTCTTCGTGCGTCGCTGCGTTGGCCGCATCTTTCGCGAGCCGTGCGCTCTCGACGCGTTCGGTCGTGAGAGCTTCACGAATGGCGTCGATCAATCGCCTCTTCTCGGCGATGCGTGCCTTTTTATCGTCCACGAAGAGCGTTCTAGCGCTCAGGCACTCTTGCGACGATCGAAATGCGACACGTCTTCGGTCACGCGATCGTTTACGGAGATACGTTCTGGAAGCGGGCGACCGAGCATCCGATAGGCGCCTCGACGTGCGGCGTGGAGCGCATGTTCGATTCCGTCCGCGATGACGTCGTCCGCGGCCAGCCCGTTGAACTTTCGACCATCGAACAGCTCGACCTCGACTTCGAATGAGAGGCGCGCGCTTCGTTCTTGCCGAGAAGGAACTCGCACGGACACCGAGCGAATGTCTTCTTCGACCGGCTGAAGCGTTTCTCGCACCAAAAGCGTAGCGAGATTTTGCCTTGCACTCGTGAGCGGACCTTCGGCGTGAACGTCGATCTTCATGCCTCCGAACCTAAGCCCGAAGTCTCGAGCTGGGCAAATTCGGAGGGGGATCGGGTCGTACGCGATCGACCGTACGGAACGACTATTCGGCGCGACTAGGCGGCGCGACGGTGACGCAGTTCGACACGCATGGTGTCGAAGCTCGGGGCGTCTTCGCCCAATGCCTTACGAAGCAGGTAGAGCGCTTGGTGGACGTCCGCGTCATCTGGTTCGCCAGAAGTACCCTCGAGCAGGTTGCGATCGACCGCGAGTGCGATCGCTGCATCGAGCTCTTCACCGCCATGCGCTGCAACGTATCTCGTTGCTTCTTCGCGCGTGACGCGAGCGAGTGAACCTAGAGAAACGGTCGAACCATGCTTCTTGCCGGCTGTTGGGTTACTCATCTTTGGCCTCTTCCGGGAATGGGAGCGAGTGATCCGCTCTCTTCCTGCAACAATTGAAGAGCAACCCCGATGCCAACATTTGCACTCTCGCAAGTGCTCGAAAAGTCTAGATCCGTGCAGAGTACCCGGTGTGGCGAGCGCGCGCTTTCGTCACACCACGCTCGAAACCGCTAGCGTACGCACACACATTGCGACACTGGCCGGAGCGTCTCTACCTTCGCGGATCACACGGAAACGACGAGGCGCTTCCAAGCGAGCATTGCGCCGTCGCCCTGACGACTCGTCTCGCGTGTGAATGGTCTCGAGGTCTTCGTTGCCTACGACGTTGTCGACCGCGTTCGTCGTGTCGGGTTGGCCGAACGCCGCGTACTCCGGGACGCCATGCGTAAAGGCGCCATGTTGGGGGATGGCTCCAGTCGTGAAGAAAGAAATGAGGGCTCTCTGGGGGGGACGAGAGAGCCCTCGAACAGATCGTGGGATCCCTTTCAGAAAAGGATCACGAGCATTCGCAATTCACTTCGGGCACTTGAATTCGCGCACATGTGGCCTTTCGCTCTGGATCGTCAGGCACAAAGATTCACATGGTTTCGCCGGTATGCCCTCGGGAACGCACTCGCTGAACCGATCGCCCCCTTCCGATTCGTCGCAGGTCGTGGGCAGTACCCAACACCTACCAACCGCCTTGGCGCATGCGTGCGAGTTGGGGGCGAGGAGAAGGCCGCAGGACGCTTGCGACCCACATTCGCCGGCTACATCGCAAGGCCTTCCACTCGGTCCGCATTCTTCGTGGTGATTGAGAGGGACATGCGGCTCGGTTCGCTTGCGAAAGCAATCGTTGTAATAAGTGACGCCGTCGCACCCGCAGACCGGATCTTGCGCGGGCGAGCAGGTCGACAATTCTGGCGTGCACGTCCCGCTCGTCGCGCCGCACCCATGCTTGTCGCAGAATTCGCCGGAAGGGCAGTCGGAGTCTTCCTGGCAACCCCCCGTTCCCGTGTCGACGCCGGCATCTCGTGTGACGACGACGATGTCCTCGACTTCGCAAGCGACGACGAGTGGCGTCGCGACGACGAGGAACAGACTCACGAAGTACTTCATTTCATGGCCTCCAGCGAACTCGACTTTTCGCCGAGCAGAGTCCATTCGATGCCGATGAGGCCATAGGGACGCACGCGCGACGATTCGACGATCGTCGCTTCGGGACGAGAAGTAGTCCAGCGACGCGTCGCGAGGTCGACTTCGAGACCTCCCGTCGTCACGAGATCAATCTCGCGTGAAAGACGGAATCGCGCCGCAAGAAAACCGCCCAGCAACGGTTCGACGCGCGAGGAGCTAGAAAGGGTGGACCCGCCCGAGACTACAGTCGCGCCCTCGGTGAATGTCTCGGCACGAAAGCGCTGCACTTCGATGCCGGCAGAAGCGCCCACCTCCAAGCGGACGACGTCACGTGACAGAAATTCGATCGCTACGCGTGCACGGAGCGGAAGCGAGTTGAACGTGCCATGTGTTCCTGCGCGATCGATCTCTTGCGGAAGCGCGCCGCCCCCCTCGACACCAATCGCGACCCGCGGTGAGCCTTCGTAGACGAGCCGCGCGCTCGCGAGAAAATTCACGGCAGCCTCGCGCTCGGCAGGAAGCGCAGGTCCACCGTGAAGACCGAACGCGAAGGAAAGAGCGCTTTTTCTGGCGCTTTCTTTCGTGGCAGAGCGTTCGGGGATCGCAGGGGGCGCTTCTTTGGGAACGGCAGGTGGCTCCTCGGGCTTTTCTGGGGCGGGCTCGGGCGGCTTCGATTCGGCGGCGAGCGCGGCGGGATCGACGGCGGAGAGAACGACGTGCGCGACGATCTCGCGGGTGAGCGCCGTGGACTGCGCCATCTTCACTTCACGTGCGATATTTTTCTCGTCCCGAACGACCATGACGGAAATCCCGTCACCCGTTACTCGCAAGGTCACCCGCGCGAGTCCTCTTCGCTCCGATCCGGTCCCCGTGATGTCGACATAGAGCAGATGGTTGCGCTGAAAGAGCTCGCGCAAGGTGAGCTCGAGCTCTGGGTCCGTGACGTCGCCGCGGTCGACGATGACCTCACGCGTACTCGTCCGCTCTTGGGCGTGCGCCGCTCGCATTGCGAAAGAGAGGGGAGATGCGATTCCCATCAGTGCGATACCAAAAACCACCGCGCGGGCGGATGTCGGCAAGGCTCGCGGTCGAGACATCACCGCTCAACCTTACTCAAGGCTTCAGCGTTTGCATTCGTTGAGTCGCAAGCGGCGCATAAACGGAATCGGGATAGGAGCGGAGCAGCAAGTCCCACGCGTCTCGCTCTTCTGCGGAGTGACCGAGTCTCCGGAGCGCTACCGCGCGCCCTTCCATGGCCTCTTCGCGGAGCGAAGAATCGCCCGAGACGAGATAGCGAGTGAAGCCATCGAGTGCGCTCGCCGTGTCACCTGCGTCGAGATTGAGACGTGCGAGCGTGGCCAAGGAGAGGCGCGCCTCCGAGCTCGCCGGATAGTTGCGCAGAAGCTCCCCATAGAGACGCGTGGCCTCCGATCGATTTCCGAAACGGCGCGCATGCGTTGCGCGGTCGAAAAGAAGCGCCGAAGTCTCTCGTGGCGCGTCGGCCATCGCGGAATTCGTCCCCGAGCTCGCGGCCGTTGGAGTCGCCGAAGGCACTGTCGGAGCGCCGCTCGAGACGAACGGAGGCTTCGTGGTGCTGTAGGCAACGCTCGATGCCGAAAGGTCCTTCGTGCGCGGAGCCGAACCCGCGCTGTTTGCTCCGCCAGCGATGCCGCCGCTCGCGCTCGCAAGCACGGGCCGCGTGTGGGCCAGCGATTCTTCACGCTCGACGCGCACGGCTTCGATTGCACGTAGCTCTTCGAACTCGCGGCGCTCCGCTTCACGCGCATCGACGCTCGGCGACTCGGGCTCGTTCACCGAGGCAGTCGGCCTTCCCTGCGCGACGGCTGCCGTTTCGAGAGCACGAGACGCCGCACGGGTCACTGTCGTCCGTTGGCTTGCGAGCTCTCGCACTTCTTCCTTGGAACCGCGCACCGAGTCGACGACGTAATTCCATGCACGAAGTGGCGATCCGTTGCGAGCTACGGCAACACCACCGACGAGCACTGCCGCCGCGGCAAGCGAGAGCACGAAGCGGCGCGGCGCTTTTCGTGTCGAGGTGGCATGCACCGATGGGCGCTGATGGTGTTCGTGTTTCGGCTCCTGAATCGCATTCCGCGAGTTCGAGCTTTCGACCTTCGAGGCGACTATCGTCTCTTTGGGAGCGTGCTCGTGAATCCCGAGTGCGGCCATCTCGAGTCCGGTCGTTTGCAGCTCGGCGGCGCGCATTGCTCCGATCGCAATCTCGCTGACGCTGATGGGACCTTCGTCCGCGAGCTCGCGGTCGAAATCGTCGCGCACCATCTGCTCGAGACGGCAGCTCGTGCAGCGCACGAGGTGATCATCGAGGCGAATGCGTTCACTCGGCGTGAGCGTGCCCGACATTTCACGATCAACGAGATCGTCGAGATGAAATTCCAAAACCTTCACGACGGATTCCCCAGGAGTTCGAGGAGAGCGGGATCGCTCTCGATCTTTTTCCGAAGTGCGTCTTTTGCGAGACGCAAACGGCTACGAACGGTGTTCACCGGTGCTTCGCACGAGCTCGCGATTTCTTCGAGCGACCAACCCATCATCGTGCGCATGGCCAACGCTTCTGCTTGTTCACGGGGGAGTTCTTCGAGCAGCGTGCGGACGATTTCCGTGCGCCGCTGTCCGAAGAGGTCGGTATCGGGACGATCTTTGCTGACGAGCTCGTGCGCTTCGTCGGCGTCGCGACGATTCACGGTGTGACGACGAGAGCTCGTGCGTACGGCGAGGGCCGTACGAAAGGCGATGCGGCAGGCATAGCCGGCAGGCGCGCATTCACCGCGAAACGCGGGGAGTGCATGGATGAGCCCAATCAGGGATTGCTGGAGCGCATCGTCGACGTCGGGCGACTGCGACCCCATGACGCCGACAACCACGCGGCGCATTTCTGGCGCGAGCAAACGAAGTAGCTCCGCGGTGGCTGCGGTGTCGCCGGAAGCGGCGCGCCTCGCGAGATCGAGCGCCTCGAGCCTCAGGATGGGCTCTGCAGACAAAGGCTTCGATTCCACAACCAATACGTAGGGAAGCCGCAGAAAGAAGGGTCACGCGATTCGCGAGAATTCTCGGAGGACGCGAGAATGTTTTTCCAGCCTCCAAAAATCCTCGTCATCTCGCGAACGGGGCTGCAGTGGGATACCTTCCAGGAATCGCGTTTTGCGGCCTACCAGAGGCTCCCTTTCTCCCGAGCTCCCATGAAATCCTCCCCTACTGGACACGCTGGCGCGAAATCCGCTCGCAAGAGTGCCGGCGAAATACTCGACGCCAAGACGGCCCTCGCGCGGCTCGAGCAGAAAGGTGACGCAACGCGCGCCAAGGCAGTCGTGCGCTTCTTCAAGACGGGCAAGGGCGAGTACGGCGAAGGCGACGTCTTCCTTGGCGTCTCCGTTCCCGAAGTGCGGTCCCTCGTGAGGATCGCAACGCTTCCTCTTTCCGAAATCGAGAAGCTCGTGCGGAACCGTCTCCACGAGGCGCGCATGCTCGGACTCTTGTCGATGGTGCGGGACTACGCCCGAGGGGATGAAGAAGCACGCAAGGCGATCTTCGAGAGCTACACGGCGCACGCGCGATTCATCAACAATTGGGATCTCGTCGATTGTTCCGCCGAGTATGTCGTGGGCCCGACGTTGCAATCGTGGTCGAAGGGCGAGAGACGAAAATGGCTCGACCGTTTCGTGCGTTCGGATTTGCTTTGGGAACGCCGCATCGCCGTCCTCGCGACGTTTCACTTCATCAAAGAGGGTGAGTCGGCGGAAACGCTGCGCATCGCCGAGGCCCTCTTGGAAGATCGCCACGATCTCATCCAGAAGGCCGTCGGCTGGATGCTGCGCGAGGTCGGAAAGCGCGTCGCCCGCGTCGATCTGGAGAAGTTTTTGGACACCCACGCGTCTTCGATGCCGCGCACGATGCTTCGTTACGCGATCGAGCACTTCACGCCGGAGCGCCGGGCGCGGTACCTCGCGATGAGGGAATGAGCTCGCTTCCGAATGGGCGCTGTCGCCGAGAGCGCGGCGCAATCCCGGTCGAACGCGTCAGTGCCCCGAACCGCCCGTGGAGGGCGGGTCACCTTTGAACGCGTGTTTTTTCAGCACACCTTCGACGAGATTGCGAAGCGTCATGATCGAAAGCGGCTTCGTCAAAAAGTAGGTGGCGTTGCGTGCGAGCGCTTGAGCCCGCGCCCCCTCGGTCGTGTCGGCCGTGATCACGAAGACGGGCGTCTCGCGATTGGGACCCGGCTTCTTCGAGAGAATGTCGAGGAGTGCGAGACCGCCGACGCCCGGCATGTGGAGGTCGAGCAAGATCGTGTCGTAGCGTTTCACCGAGAGCGCCTTCATCGCGTCCATCCACCCTGTGGCGGTGTGAATCTCCGCCATGTTGGAGAGCGCCTTCGAAAGGAGCGCACGGATGCTGGGATCGTCATCCACGATCAAGACCTGGGGCATTGAAAGAGTGTGCCACAACCGCGCCGCGACCGTTAATCGCCCAAAAGAATGGACATGAGCGCCTCCGTGTAGGTGGAACGATCACGTGCGACGGACGGCGAAGGAATCGTCGCGTTGACTGTGACATTCTCGTACGATACTCGGGCTTAGGCCCCGCGATGGACCACGACGAAACGACGGCCGCGCTCAGCGCTCCCTCCCACGCGCGCGAACTCATCGCCTGCTGGGAATCTCACGTCACTCGTTTCGAGCTCTCGGGAAGCACGCTGGACATCGGTCGCGGAAACGCCTGCGCGATCAATCTGCCTCATGCTTCGGTCTCGCGGCTTCACGCGCGCCTCCACTTCAGCGATCAGAACGTGGAGATCGAAGACCTTCAGAGCGCCAACGGCACGCGGCTCGACGGAACCCCCGTCACCGGGCGCGTTCCCTTTCCAACCGGAGCCATTCTCGAAGTAGGCGCCATTCGTCTTCTGCTTCGCGCAAAGACCGGTCCGTCCGCGCCCGCCATGGTCGACGTCCGCCGTCTCGTCGACAAGTTCGCAGGAACCAACGTGAGCATCATTTTGCTCGGCGAAACAGGCGTCGGAAAAGAAGTGATGGCAGAAGAGCTCCATGCGCGCTCGCGGAGCGGAGGTCCGCTCGTTCGGATCAACTGCGCGGGCCTCAGCGCGTCCTTGATCGAGAGCGAGCTCTTCGGTCACGAGCGCGGCGCTTTCACGGGAGCGATTCAGGCCAAGGCAGGTCTCATCGAATCGGCCGATGGCGGCACGCTCTTTCTCGACGAGCTCGGAGAGATGCCAGAGGAGACACAAGCCAAGCTCCTCCGCGTGCTCGAGAGTCGCGAAGTTCGGCGCGTCGGCGCCCTCAAGCCGAAGCCCATCGACGTGCGTTTCATCTCGGCGACTCACCGCGATCTGCGCGCACTGGCCGTCATGGGAAAGTTCCGCGAAGACCTTCTTTTTAGGCTCAATGGCTTCACGATTCGCATTCCACCTCTCCGCGAGCGCCGCGATGAAGTCGTCGGCTTGGCCAATGCGTTTCTCGCCTCGACATCGGCGCGCCTCCACCAAGCGGTGCCGACCTTATCGGAGGCGGCGCGCGCAATCCTCGAGGCCTATCGGTTCCCCGGAAACATACGCGAGCTTCGCAACGTCATCGATCGCGCGATCCACGTCTGCGAAGGTGACGTCATCCTCACCGAGCACTTGATGTTCGATCCGCCTCTTGCGGCGCCCGTTCCGGCTCCCCCGCCCTCTTCGCTCTCGATGCCTCCTTCGTCGCTCGCGGCACCGCCAGGTGATCCGTCATCCTCCTCTCTTTCCAAAGCGACCGATGCATCCGAGCGCGATCGCATCGTGCGTGCACTCGCCGAAGCGGGCGGCAATCAGGCGACAGCGGCAACCGCTCTCGGCATTACGAGGCGCATCCTCGGCTACAAGATGGACAAGCTCGGGCTTCCGCGACCTCGCCGCAAGTAACCCTCTCGCGCTCGAATTCACGCGTTGCGCAAGCTACCCACGATCTCGCTAGCAATACATCTCGCTAGCCACGCCGCTCAGTAGCGCAACTCGTAGGTCGCGAACGCTCCGCCCTGAAGGGGCGCGAAGCCGAAATGCGACGCGCTTTTTTTTGCGGCGTTGGGCGACGACGTGAGGTGCGGCACGAGCAAGATGCCGGTGACGATCGCACTTCCAATCCCAACGACGAGGGAGATGTCGGCGACGAGCAGTTTCGATCGCGCGGAGCTCACTTCGGAGGACGCGCAGGTCTTGCTATCGGCGCAGGTCGACTCGAGATCGCTCTTCTGCTTTTGTCCGAGGACGCCAAACACCGCGAATCCTGCGAATCCAACGGCAGTGAGTGCGCCCATCGCGATGACGGGGGCAACGCTACGTCCCTCTTCTCCCGCGCGAGGCGGTTCGCCGCCGGAAGGCTTTTCGGACTCGCTCGCTTGCTGGAGCTCGACCGCAATGACCCGCACCTTTTCGCCTTCGCGTGCGATGACGAACTGTTTGATGGGCTTTTTCCCTTTGGATTCGAACACGAACTCGTGCGGGCCCGGATCAATTGCAAAGGCTCGACCATCGACGCGCTCCGAAGCGAGCTTGCCGTCGATCGTCGTTCGCACGTCCACGAGGTCGATCCCTTGGCCATCGCGCGCACCGATGACGACGGTGGGGAGGCGCGCGTCGATTTCTCCGCTCCAACGCTCACACGTCGTACGGACGACGTCTGGGCACGCCGCCACCGCGCATTGAAGGAACGACGCCCGCGCGCCGACCAACTTCCCTTCGTCACGCAGGCGTTGTCCTTCGTGAGCGGCTTCGACGCACGAATGCGTCGAGTCTGCGGCGGCAGATGGCCACACGAAGAACGAGCAGGTCATGGCGATCGCGGCCGAGAGCCGAGAAGCGCGCCACGTTACTTTAGGCATGCCTCATTGAACTGCATTCGCCCGCTGTTGTCGATCACGTAGGGTTTGCAGTTCGGATCGCGCGTCTTTCCGCGTCGAATGCCGCGACCCTTTCCGCGAACGCCGAGAGGGACCTTCGAAGACGAAAGTGGAGAGACGCTCGCGGTCGATGGCGCGACGGAAGACTCGAGGACGGGAGCACGCACGCTCACTTCGAGCCTCGGCGCGATGGCTTCATTGTCTTTCAGCGTCACGACCTCTGCCTGCCGTGTACCGAAGATTGCGAAGAGCGCGAGCGCGCCGAAGGTCGTGACGACGAACGCGATCGCGAGATTGCGTCCGCGATGGCTCTTCGGAGCGGCGTGGTCGACCGAGATTCCGCTGTCGGGCAAGGCAGGGTCGAGCGAAGCGACGGGTGCATGATTGGTGAAGATGAGTGCGGGGTCGACCTCGCGCACGCCGCTCGGAGAGTCTTCGAGCTCGATGCGGGATTCGGCACGAGCGACGCGCGCCGCGTGAAGTCGTAGCTCGTCTTCGGCGACGTGCTCGACCCACTCGGCAATCTCACGCGACGTCGCGAGGCTGCACTTTTCGAGCGCGGCGCTCATCTCTCGTGCGGACGAGAATCGCGTCTGTGGATTCGGTGACAGTGCGCGATAGAGCGCTTGATGAAGCTCCGGCGAGATCGGACGAGCATCTTGGGGCCACGGTGGGACCGCTCCCGAGAGCCGATCTTGAAGCGTTTCTTCGTCGACGAAGAGCCTTCGCTCGGCGAGGAGCTCCCAAAGGACGACGCCCGCGGAATAGAGGTCGCTTTCTTTGCAGCTCTGGCCGAGCAAGTGTTCGGGCGCCATGTACGCGCGCTTGCCTTTCACGATTCCGTCGGCCGTCGATTGCGAACGCCCTGCCGCTTTCGCAACTCCGAAATCCAAGAGACGTGCAGAGCCATCCTTTCCGACGAGAACATTTTGCGGAGACACATCGCGATGAATGAGGCCGAGCGGTTCTCCCTCGTCGTCTTTGGCTTCGTGCGCCGCATGGAGTCCGTTGAGCACGTCGACGACGAGGCTCACCGCGATGTGAGGCGGAATGGATTCCCCGAGCTTGGTGACGAGGCGTTGCAACTTCGTCAGCGAGACGCCGTGCACATATTCGAGGACGAGAAATACTTCTCCGCCTTGGGAGACGACGTCGAGCGGAGCCACGACGTTGGGATGGTGAATACGCGAAGCGAGGCGCGCTTCGTCCAAGAAGGCGCTCACGAAGTCTGCGTCTTCGCTGAGATGCGGATGAAGTCGCTTGATCGCGACGATGCGGCGAAAACCGCCCGGCGCAAATAGGCGCGCCAGAAAGACGCTGCCCATACCGCCCGTCCCAATGGGGTCGTAGAGGCGATAGTTGCCGACCGCGCGTACGTCAGAAGCGGGCTGCACCATCTCCTAAAAAGATATCGCGATGAGGGCCGCCAAACTAGAAGGCATTTTACAGGCACGGGAGAGCCGTCGTCGCGGGTGCGGCGGCGGTGACCACTCGATTGCGCTCTTCTTCATCGACCGAACCCACGGATCGCACCTACGGCGCATCTTCGTCGCTCCGCGCGACTCCGACGGGCGGTGCGCTCGCGGGCTCGTTCTAGCGTCGAATCGCCGCGGGCGCGCAAGCAGGAAGCGTTCGTCCGTCGTCCGGCCCCGCCATGCATCGAGGCCGAGACGAGCGGCCCGTTCCTCAGCCGATCTCGACCGTGACGTCTTTCTTCGCCGAATAGAGATCCCAGAACTTTCCCGCGATGCTCGAGGCTTCGAGCTGCGAGGTGCCGTTGTCGAAGGCCGTACCTTTGACGATGCCCTTGACGACGACTTGGCCGACGTAAACTCCCTCCGGTTTGAGCTTCACGGAGAGAAGGCCAACGAGCTTGTTTTTTGCGGCATTGGCGACGGAGAGCCCCATCGCGTTCCACTCGACGCCCATCGCATCGACCGCAGGATGCGCGGTTCCGAGGCCGCCGTTGGTGACGAGAACGGCGGAGTCGCCCTTTTGCGACTTGAGGTCCGGAAGAGACGAGCGCACGGCAGCAATCAAACTACCAACGGCGATGTCGAGTTGGCCATCGAGCTCCTTCTTCTCCGTTGCGAGGATGTCGCCGGCGCCTGCCCCGTAGGCATTCCAATGAATCGCAGTGATGGGACCGAGTGCATCATGCACGCTTTTCACGACGGTCTCGACGGACTTGTCGTTGGCGAGATCGGTGGAAAATGCCTTCGCTTTGATGCCCTTGGCGACGAGCGCCTTTTCAGCCGCAGCGAGCTTTTCGACGTTGCGCGCGACGATGGCGACCTGGAAGCCTTCGCTTCCGAACTTCTCCGCGACAGCGGAAGAGATGCCGGGACCAAACCCAAATACGATGATTGTTTTTGCCATGCGCGCGAAGCTAGCGACGAGCTTCCCCGCCGACAAGACACGCGAGGTCGCTTTGGCGGCGTTCAGCAAGAGACCGCAGAACTTTTTCGTCGACGCTTCACCTCTTCGCGGGCTGGCCCACGAGTCCTGGCGCGACCGCACCAATCTGTTCGAGGAATCCGAGACGATCCGTCATCGTCGTTCCCTCGATGATTTTTCCGTCACGCAACCGGAAGATCACGATCCCCCCGTTCGAGAACCTTTTTCCGGTAGGTGCGAAAGCGCGAAAGCTCGCGCGGTGAGTTCCCGTCCACGTCCAACGTAGGACGACGCGGTCTCCTTCTGCGACGACGTCCTCGACGGCATAGTGGACGTCTGGAAACGCGACGCGGAGCTCGTCGATGATGCCGGAAAAGCCTCGAGGACCACGGGTTCCTTGCGGCCCGGCGTAGTCTTCCGACACGAAGTCGGCGAAGCGCTCGGGCTTCGCGGCATTGATGGCTTCTTCGTAGAGGGCAAGAACGGTCTTCTTGTTCGACGCCTCGGTCGATTCAGACTTCGATGATTCGTTCATGGGTGGAGTCCTTTGGGGCGAGCAGGCAACGGTGTTGGCGGCAAGGGCCGCGGCAAGAAGGGGCGTGAAGATCGTTCGTGAGCGCATGGCAGACATTTCTAGGGATGAACGCGTCGCAACAATTGGACGAATTCATTGGTCGCCGAAGCGCGTGGCACGTTTCTTCGGACGCCCTATTCTTTGGAAGATGAAGCTCACGTCTTTCGCCCCGAACGAGCTCCTCCGTCCCTTCCTCCGGTCGATCGAAATCATCGAGACCGAGAACGAGATGATTCGCTCGCTGTTGCCAGACACGACGGTTGCGCTTGCGATGAGCTTTCGCGGCGAGCGGCATCTTCTAGAGGAGGGCGTGTGGCTCGCACTTCCGACGCGCGCGATCACGGGGCTGCGTGCGAGCGCACGACACATGCATACTTCGGCGGATGGTGGCGTCATCGTCGCAAAGCCGCGCGCCGGCTTCGCTCCGCAGTTCTTCACGTGTCCCGTCCATGAGCTCTTCGGAAAAACGTTGCCGCTCGAGACGCACTTTTCGGAAGCGCTCGTGACGGCTACGTCGCAGACGATTCGCGAGGCCAAGTCGAACGCGGAGCGCGTGGAAGCATTTCAAGAATTTCTCGTGTCGAGCCTGCGTCCGTCTCCGCCGCCAGTCGATTCCATCGTTCTCGATGCGATTGCCGCGATCGAGAGAAGTGCCGGGGCGATTCGCGTAGCCACGCTGGCCGAGAATTCGCGCGTTGGACTAGATGCCCTCGAGAAGCGATTTCGAAAGACGGTCGGAGCGACGCCCAAACAGTACGCGTCGATCGTTCGCCTGCGTACGGCGGTGGCGGCCTACGGCGAGACGCGAAGCCTCACGGAGCTGTCACTCCAGGCCGGCTACTGCGATCAATCGCACTTCATTCGAGACTTTCGGAAGGCTTCGGGGAACGCGCCACGGCACTTTCTCGAGGAGACGGAATACTGTTAGGCGCACTTCTCGCGGCCTCGGAAGCGGCACCGGAATCGTGGTAGCGTCGCGCCGTCGTGAAGATCGTCGATATCGCAGAATTCTTCTCGGAGCGCGGTGGCGGAGTTCGCTCCTATCTCGGTGAGCTCGCGAGCGAGGGAAGCAAGCGCGGCCACGAGATCACGGTCATTGCTCCTGGTCCCAAAGACGTCGATGAAGCGTTCAATGGTGGGCGCCTCATTCGGTTCGCCGGCCCCGCGATGCCGTACGACCCGAGCTATCACCTGCTTTACCGCGTCGACCGCATCAAGAAAGCGTTGCGAG
Organism: Myxococcales bacterium; assembly: GCA_023248815.1. GTDB lineage: Bacteria > Myxococcota_A > Polyangia > Polyangiales > Polyangiaceae > JAHFDV01. The sequence continues at coordinate 14,538 of JAHFDV010000010.1, read as the reverse complement.
ACATCGCGCCCGATGTCGTGCAAGCGAGCAGCCCGTATCTACCGGCGCTCGTAGCGCGCTCCGCCGACGCGCCCCTCCGCTCATTCGTTTATCACTCCGATCAGATCGCGACTTACGTGCGGCCCGTGCTCGAGAAGATCGGAAGCGCGGCCGTCACGCACTCGGTGATGCGCGCCGTCAACACGTGGCCTCGATTGCTTTCGCGTGGATTCGATCTCACGGTCGCCCCGAGCGCCGCGATTGCGCGCACGCTCGAAGAAGCGGGATGCGCACGCGTTCATTGCGTGAAGTTCGGCATTCGCAGCGACATCTTCAAACCGGGGCGTTCCAATCCCGAAACGCGAAAGAAGATGCTCGGCAAATTCGGCGATACGAAAAATGCCGCACTCGTCGTCGTCGCGTGTCGCCTCGCCGTCGAGAAGCGCGTCAATCAAATCATCGACGCGATCGATCTCGCCAACCGCGAGCGCCCGACGGCACTCGTCGTCCTCGGCGACGGTCCCGAGCGCGCCAAGCTCGAAGAGCAAGCAAAGAAGCTCCCGCAGGTCATGTTCCCAGGATTTCTGCCGCGCCCCGAATACGCAGACCTTCTCGCGAGCGCGGACGTGTTCGTTCATGGCGGCGCTGCCGAGACATTCGGATTCGTTCTGGGCGAAGCCGTCATCTCGGGCATCCCGCTCGTCGTCCCGGACGCCGGTGCCGCGTTCGATTTCGTGCGCGAAGACTCGGAAGCGTATCCGGCCTATGGCGGTCCTCCCGCGATCGCAAAGGCGATTCTCGCGAGCTTGAAGAAGCCGCGTTCGGGCCCAAACACCGGAGCTCACGTCCGCACGACCTCGGAGCACTTCGACGAGCTCTTTGCTCTCTACGATCGAGAGCTCTCGAAAAAGAAGAACGCCGCGTAACGCGGGAAGGAGCCTTCATGCAGCATCAGCGTCTCGGAAATTCGGGTCTCTCCGTATCTCGCATTTGCCTTGGCTGCATGAGCTACGGCGATCCGAACGCGACCATTTCCGGCAGCCCCTTGGGGTGGAAGTGGGCGCTTCCCGAGAAAGAGTCGCTTCCGTTTTTCAAAAAGGCGATCGAGCTCGGAATCAATTTTTTCGACACGGCCAACGTCTACTCGTTCGGAGCCAGCGAAGAGATCACCGGGCGCGCGTTGAAGGAATACGCCCGCCGCGAAGACGTCGTCCTCGCGACCAAAGTCTACAACCCGATGCGTCCCGGCCCCTATGGTCGCGGCCTCTCGCGTAAAGCGATCTTTCACGAAGTCGACGCCAGCCTGAGGCGTCTCCAGACGGACTACATCGATCTCTATCAAATCCACCGATGGGACAACGACACGCCGATCGAAGAGACGATGGAAGCGTTGCACGACGTCGTGCGCGCAGGCAAAGCGCGTTACCTCGGTGCATCATCGATGTGGGCGTGGCAGTTCGCAAAGGCGCAGCACGTTGCCGAGAAGAACGGCTGGACGAAGTTCATCACGATGCAGAATCACTGGAACCTCATCTATCGCGAAGAAGAGCGCGAGATGGCACCCCTTTGCATCGATCAAGGCGTGGGCCTGATTCCTTGGAGTCCTCTCGCCCGCGGCAAGCTCGCGCGCGCTCCGGAGGCAAAAACGAAACGCATGGAGACGGACGGATTCGGCAAGCGCCTCTATGCGACGATGGAAGAGGCGGACGCACGCGTACAAGAGGCGCTCGACAAGATCGCAAAGGCACGCAACCTGCCCCACGCGCAGATCGCGCTAGCGTGGCTTCTTCAAAAAAAGGGCGTCACGTCGCCCATCATCGGCGCGACGAAGATGAATCACCTCGAAGACGCGGTGGCAGCTCTGGCCGTGAAGCTCGAGAAAGACGAAGTAAAGGCGTTGGAGAGCCCGTACGTCGCGCATCCGAATGCGGGGTTCTGAAGGTCCGCGCGGTTTTGCTCGGGTAGAGTGTCTCGGACTGCCGAGCTGAATTGGCAAGGTTCAGAGCGTGAGCTCGCGCGGCGCCACGAGCGTCCCGTCTTCGTCCGCGTAGAGCCAGTCCCCCGTTTCGATGGTCACGCCCCCGATGGTGATGGTCACCTCCTCTTCGCCGAGACCTTTTTTCTCGCTCTTTTTTGGCATCGTCGCGAGTGCGAGAATCCCGATCTCACAGGTCGCGAGCTCGGCAGAATCGCGAACGGCGCCCCACACGACAATCGCCGTCCATCCATTTTTCTCGGCGAGCTTGCCGAGGTTTCCGCCGACGAGCGCGGAGCGAAGAGAGCCCCCGCCATCGACGACGAGAATGCGTCCCATTCCCCGCGTCTCGAGCGTCGCGCGGACGAGGGCATTGTCTTCGAGTACTCGGAGGGTCGTTACCGCACCTTGGAATTCGCGAACCGCCCCGTATGACAGCAGCTTCGGCTCGAGAACGCGTACGAGATCTCCATGAGCATCCGAAAGGTCGGCCGTCTTCATGGCCTCATCTTAGAGCTCGAGCATGGGCCATTCGCGAGAAATGCGACCCTCGCGAGACCGTGCTACACATCCCGAAAATGAGCACCCTCCCCGTTCAGATCGAAGCGCTGAAGCGCGTCCAGCCGAAGACGGCGCGCATTGCGATCGGCATTGCTAGCGTGCTCGCGCTCGCGCTTCTCGTCGTCGTCATCTACGGGCACGGACGCTCGACGCACGCGACGGAAGCGGCCTGGGTAGCGACTCTCCCGGCAGTGAACGCGTTTCTCAACGCGACGAGCGCGGTGTTCCTCGTCCTCGCCTACGTCGCCATTCGCCGCCGCTCCTTCGAGCGACACGCGAAGCTGATGCTAGGCGCGCTCGGCTCATCGTCGCTCTTTCTAGTGAGCTACATCGTCTACCACTCGCTCCACGGCGACACGCTCTTCCAAGGTCAGGGGATCATTCGCCCCATCTACTTCTTCATTCTCGTCTCGCACATTCTTCTCTCGGCGATCGTCTTGCCGCTCATCTTCTCGAGCTTCTTTCTCTCGCTCTCCGGCCGTATCGCCAACCACAAGAAGATCTCGCGCTTCACGCTACCGCTCTGGCTCTACGTCTCGGTGACGGGCGTCGCAGTGTTCTTTCTCTTGCGCGTTTACGGCTGAGTCGGCCGCCCACGGACTCGCCTGAATGGTGGCGCTTTCGATTTCGGCAGCGCTTCAGGCCGCCAAGCGCAAAATGATCGCGACGATGATCGCAGCTTGGATCAGCAAGCCCAGAGTGAAGCAGATGGTTCGCCACGGCTGAAGGCCGCGGAGATACATGATCGAGTGCGCCCAGCGCGCGGCGACGAAGGCAAAGAAGAGGACCCGTGCCGGTAGCGGAGTTGCGCCGAAGAGCACGTACACGAGCGCGAGAGCCGCGAATGGCACGAAGGCAGCCATTGCGTTTTGGTGCGCGCGAAGAACGCGTGCAACCGGGGGCGGATCGAGAGCGACGACAGCTGCGTGAAAGGCCTTCCCGTCTTCGTCATTGAGCGTCGTCTTGGTCTTGGCGCGTGTGGCGCCGCTGAACGCCCAGAGGAAGAGCAAGTTGATACAGAGCAAGATCGTGCTGATCGCATAGGCGACGGCGGCTGGATTTTCTTTCATGGGGTTTCCTCGGTGGCGGAGTCGGTGTTCGTGGTGAGCGTTCGTGAGACATCGTTCTGCGGCGCATCGGGCCCAGCATTCACGCCGAAGATCAATTTTTTCAGCGCCAAAACGTGCCCAGTAAACGCAAGCGGGACGAGAGCACGACCGCGAGCCAGAGGCCAAGACCGAGGAGAGCCATCTCGAGCGAGCCCGACCGCTTGCGCGCGGCCACCGCTCCTTCCGTCGGCTTCTCCGCCGGGCTCGCTTACGTTCCGGATCAAATGATCGCGGCCGACCTCTCGAAGAAGAAGCTGGAGCGCGTGCTCGAAAACTTTCTCACCGAGGGGCCGGGCCTCTATCTGTATTTTCCGGCGCGCACGCAGTCACAGCCGAAGCTCCGTGCCCTCATCGACATGATCAGGCGTGTCGAGGGGCGAACCACGGACTGAACCGCATCGCTCAGAGGATGTTTCGCGCCACTCCCCCATCGACACGAAGGGCGGCGCCGTTCGTCGCGCTTGCAGCGCGGCTTCCCACGTAAACGATCATATTCGCGATTTCTTCGACGGTGGAGAACCGGGCGAGGAGAGAGGAAGGACGCGCGGTCGCGAAGAACTCGCGCTCCATGGCTTCGAAAGTGATGCCGCGACTCTCGGCGAGCTGCCGCACGAAATCTCCGACGCCCTCGGAGGCGGTGGGTCCAGGCAGGATGCTGTTCACGGTGACCCCGGTTCCGCGCGTCCGCTCCGCAAGGCCTCGCGCGACCGCAAGCTGCGCGGTTTTCGTCGTTCCGTAGTGAATCATCTCTACTGGAATCTGCACGGCGGACTCGCTCGAGATGAAGAGGATGCGGCCGTAGTTCTTCTTCAGCATTCGCGGAAAGTAGTGACGCGAAAGACGCACGCCGCTCATCACGTTGGTCTCGAAAAATCGCGTCCACTCTTCGTCGGTGATGTCTTCGAATGCGACGGGCGCAAACACCGCGGCGTTGTTCACGAGGACATCCACGTCGGGATGCGCCTCGGTCAGACGCTTGGCGCCCGCTGCCGTCGAGACGTCCGCGGCAACGCCGAGCACCTTGGCTCCCGGCACCTCTTTTTGGAGCTTCTCGATGGCGGCGCGTACGCGTTCTTCACTGCGCCCATTCAGAATGACGCGCGCGTTCTCTGCAGCGAATGCACGCGCCGCAGCGAAGCCGATTCCGGCGGTCGATCCAGTAATGAGCACGGTCTGATCACGGAGGCCTAGGTCCATGCGGCGTGTTGTAGCAGCACCCGCAAATGAAATCTCGCGCGGCATCCTCCGAGCCCGCGCGAACGCTCGAGAAACCGCTTATCCTGCTGGCGAGCGATGCCCACGAGGACCTCTCAGGAACCAAACCGGATCGTCTTTCTCGACATCGACGGCGTGCTCAACTCGGAGCCGTGGTTTCGTCGGCAAGGGCTCGTCGGGAGCGCGACGACGACGGGTGGACTCGATCATCTCGACGGGGACGCCGTCGCACTGGTCGAAGAGTTTTGCGTCGAGACGAGCGCGACGATCGTCGTGTCGTCGAGCTGGCGCCTCACTCACGATCTTGCATCTCTGCGCGGCATGCTCTTCGAGAAAGGTCTCCGCACGACGCACGTCCTCGATGTCACGCCGTTTATCCCGCACCACCGCGGCCGCGGCGAAGACATTCAGCGCTGGCTCGACGCAGCAGCGCTCGAAGACAACCTCGTGATCGAAGGCCTCGTCATCTTCGACGACCGCGACGACATGCTGCATCTCGCGCCGTGGCTCGTTTTGACGACCTTCGAGGAAGGTCTAACTCGAGCGCATCTCGGGAGGGCCCGTGAAGTCCTTGCCGCTTCGCCGCCGAGGACGCCGTGAACGTGCGCGACATTTTGCCACGATCTCTTTCGATTCTTCACGATCGCAAAATCAACGTGCGTCCGACGTCTGGCCAGAGGAAACGTGAGCCCTCATAGTCTGAAGATGATTCGCACTACTCTTTCCTCGGTCGCTCTCGCACTCGCTCTCTTCGCCTGCTCGAACTCGAAGCCCGCAAATGCTCCTTGCGAGGGAGTCGAAGGCGCCGTCACCACTGGCGCGCGGACCGGAGTCGAAGGCGCACGAACCGGAGTCGAGACGGGCGCCGACGGAGTGAAGCAAGTCGCAAAGGCCGGCGCTGGATTCGTGGAAGACGGTAGCGACGGCGCCAAGAAGAATTGGGAAGAAGGAAAAGCCGAGACGAAGGCGACCGGCAAAGAGGGCGGCTCTCGCACCTCGAAAGAAGCGAAACGCTGCAAGTGACGCGCTTGCAGTTTCAGCGGTGAGCTGACTCAGGCCTTCGGTGGTTGGGTCTGTTTCGCCGCGTCTTTCGCGAGCTCGAGCAGCCAGCGTTTGTCTTCCGGATCTTTCGTCAATGCCGCCGCACGCTGGAACGCGGTGCTCGCTGCACGGAAGAGAACGCGTGCGCCGTGCGGCTTCGTCGCATGTCGACGTGTAGCGGCGAGCTCGCACGTTTTCGCGAGGGTCGTGAAGCCATTTTTGCGATCGCCCGCGGCCGTGCTCGCAAATCGCGCGTAGACGATCGCTTTCGCATCCAATTTTCGTCTAGCGAGGACGCGTGCGAGCTCTTCGGCGACGATGACGGCATCTTCGGGAGTGCCGCTCTTTTGCGCGAGTGCGAATGCGCGTTCGAGTGTTGCGGTCGCGCCTTTGATGTCGCCTTTGAGCGAGGCCGTAGCCTCCTTCAACGCGCGTTCGATTTCTTCTTTCGTGCTCAAGAGAGGACGATTGCACCACGACGGTTTTCGCGGAGCAAACGTTTCGTCTTCGTTCCAGTGCGCTCTCGACACGCGGGCCTTGTCGGTTTTCCTTCATCGAATGGGACAAGCGAACGCGACGAAGCGCGCGAGCTTCTTCTCGGCGGGACTCGACTGTGGGTCGCCCGCGAGCTCTTCCTCCACGACCGCCGAAGTGAGGACGGACATCGCGTTCAGCTTCGAGAGATCCTTCGCTTCGATCGATTCGATTTTGCAGAGTCGCACGAGCTCTGTCGTCTGCTTTGCCGCCGGGAGTGACATCACCTTCTTGGAGAGTGCGTTCATCTCTCCGCAGCGCTTGTCGACCAGGGGTTTCGCCGTCTCGAGGAGCGTCGCCGCAAGAATTCGCGAGCATCGACTCGGGGCGACGTCGCCACCACCGATGGCTTTCAATCCAGCGAGCTGACCGGGTGGCAAGCCGAAACCCGCTTCACCGATCGCCACGGCCGCGAATCGTCCTCGAAGCGTATCGTCGCGTTCACCATCGATCGCCGTCAGGGCGTCGTTCGCAGCCTGTACACGCGAGACGGTCCTCGGTGCGTCGGCACGCGGCGTCTCGTTCGAGTCGGGCGCGAGAATCGCGGTATTTGCGCGCGGATCGGCATTGCCCGAGCTTTGGGGCTCCCGATTCGCGCTCCCCCCGCAAGCAGCGAGGCCCGTCGCGTGCGCCAAAACGAGAGCGAGACGACGAGGAAGAGTTGGCTTCATGGCGACGAGCATCCTCACCGACGGCCGAGGCTTCGACAACGCTCGGCGAGAAGAGAATCGCGACCCCGACCTCGACACGGACGGAAAAGAAAAAGCCGGCTGAGGGGGCAACCTCAACCGGCTTGTTTTACAGAGGGTTCTCTGTAGGCGCGCCCGGTTTCGAACCGGGGACCCCTACCGTGTCAAGGTAGTGCTCTACCACTGAGCTACGCGCCTGTAAGTGGAAGGGGGCCATAGGTACCGTCGCCCGGCCGACCTGTCAAGATTCGATGTTCGAACCGACATCTCACCACAAGCGCGCATCGAAGTGGGCTCCCGAGAGATCCCACCGTGGTGCCACGGCGTCGCAACCATTAGGACAATTGTTGTACGATTGAGGCCAGGCAAGGTTCGTCGATGAGCACATCTCGGTTCGGTAAATACAGATTGATCGCAGAGCTCGGCCACGGGGGCATGGCCGACGTTTTTCTCGCGGCCTACGGCGGCTCGCTCGAGAACTCGAACTTCAACAAGCTCTTGGTCATCAAGCGCCTTCGGCAGAATCTCGCCGACGAAGAAGACTTCATCTCGATGCTTCTCGACGAAGGACGTCTCGCCGTTCGCTTGAACCATCCGAACGTCGTTCAGACGTACGAGATCGGCGAGCAAGAAGGTCGTTACTTCATCGCGATGGAGTACCTCGACGGCCAGCCGCTTCATCGTCTCATCAATCGCTCGAAAGCGAAGAAGCGTCCGCTCACGCTCGGGATGGGAATGTCGATCATCGTCGACGTGCTCTCCGGCCTCCATAGCGCGCACGAGCTCAACGACTTCGACGGCTCGCCGCTCAATGTCGTTCACCGCGACATCTCACCGCAGAACGTCTTCGTCACGTACAACGGACAAGTCAAAGTGGTCGACTTCGGCATCGCGAAGGCGATGGGACGATCCGCCGAAACGCGCGAAGGCGTCATCAAAGGCAAGATCACGTACATGGCGCCCGAGCAGGTCATGGGCGCGAAAGACATCGATCGCCGCGCAGACGTCTTTGCCGTCGGCGTCATGCTCTACGAGATCATCACGGAAGAGCGGCTTTGGAAGGGCTTTTCAGACGTCGAGATCGTGCAACGTCTCCTCTCCGGCGACTACGAACGCCATCCGAAAAAGTTGAAGGCCGACGTCCCCGAAGAGCTCGATCGCATCTGTGCAAAGGCGCTCGCTCCGAAGCGTGACGATCGCTATTCGTCGGCCGTCGTCTTTCAAAACGAGCTCGAAGCGTTTCTCCGAACATCGAGTCTCCTCACGACGACGCGCGAGCTCGGTGAAGCCGTCAGCGCACTCTTCGCCGACAAGCGCGTCGAGGTGAAGCAGATCATCGAGATGCAGCTGAAGCGCATCGCGACCGAAGAAACCTCCGGGTCGAACTCGCTCGCCAACATCGGCCCCACCTCGGGCAACCTCCCTGCGGCGACCAACAGCTCCGATTCGTTCTCGCGTCCACGCATCACGTCCTCGGAAGACTCGCTCCAGCACTCGCGCGGTTCACGTTCGCTCGCTCCCGACGACGCGCCTCCCATCGGTTCGGAAACGATCGTGGGGACGGTCACGGGACGAATGGGGCGAAGGCGCTCTCAAGGAAACACGTTCAATCTCGTTCCGTGGATCTTCGGCGCGCTCGCCGTGGCGTTCCTCGGCGTCGTTTTCTACAAGAAGAACACCGCCGATGCGACGGCGACGACAGGCGGCGACGGCACCGCCAGCAGCGCCAACGCGTCGGAGCTTTCGGGCAACGTCGACATCGTTCTGAAAGCCTTTCCTTCCGAAGCGCACTTCAGCATCGACAACGGCAGCCAGCTCTCGAACCCGTACATTTCGACCGTGCCACGCAGCCCAACGACGCACATCGTTCGAATCACGGCGCCGGGGTATCGCGACCGCACGCGTGAGGTGACATTCGGTACGGACGTCGTCATCGACGTCTCTCTCGAGCGCGACAGCAGCTACCGCCCGCCCAACAGTGGCGGTGGCGGTGGTGGTGGCGGCGGCGGTGGAGGTGGTGGCGGAAAGACGAAGCCGCCTGGCCGCCCCATCGATCCCATCACCTTCTGAGCGGCTCCTCTTCAGCCGTCTTCTCTCAGCAGTCCCTTTTCGGGGGCTCTCAGAAGGGCGCGGCTCTCATTCCGCCGGCGGAAACACTTCGCCGCCGGAAACGAGATCCGACGACGGATGGCGGACGACGATCGCTCCGTCGTTGAGTCCCGAGAACACTTCGAACACGCCGCGTGAGACGTTTCCGATTTCTACGGAGTGCGCCTCGAGGCGATTCTTCGAATTGACGACCCACACCTTGCGCGTGTTGCCCGTCCCCACCGCCGCGTCCTCGGGCACGCCGAGCGCTTTGCGCTCGTTCAAGATGACGTCGACGCGCGCCGTCGATCCCGGGCGAACGTCTTCGGCCTTCTCGAGCACGGCTTCGACGAGCACGGCTTTTCCTTTTCCGTAGGTACGAACGACGGCGCCCAGCTCTTCGATCGTTCCATCGAGATCGCGCGCGGGCGTCACGACGTGCACTTTCATTCCGCGTTTGATCTTCGCGGCGTCGGCTTCCGAGAACGGAACGCTCGCGCGGAGCTCTTCCGTGTCTACGAGCTCGGCGAGCGTCGCGTTCGGCACGAGCTCTTCGCCGGTTTGCACCGAGAGATCCGAGATGATGCCGTTGAACGGAGCGACGACTTGAATCTTCGTCGCCTCCTGCGTTTTTCGCGTCAGATCGTCTTTGAGCGAAGCGATCTTTCCGGTGAGCGCTGCCTGCTGCGCCGCGCTTCCCTCTTTGGTCTTCAGCTCTTCGAGCTCTTGCGTCGCTGCGTCGATCTTCGAGGAGATGTCTTTCATCGCGACATGAACCTGGAAAGACTGCGCGAGCGGGTCACCAGCCTTCACCGTCGCTCCACGCTTCACGAGGACTTCGACGATGAGCGGTCGGCTCAGCGTCGACTTCACGATGAACGAGCGATGAGGAACGATTTCGCCCGGCATCGATTGCAGCGTCTCTTCGAACGGCGCGACCTTCGCTCTCGACGTCTCGACATGCATCTTCGGAATCGGTCGCATCTGGTAAGCGGCGAATCCAAGAAGGGCGACGGCCGCGAGCACGGCGCCGCCCAATCCGAGCTGCTTGTTGCGCTTCTTCTTTTCTACGAGCTCGATATCCGCGCGCGAGGGCGTCTCGGCGATGAGCTGCTCGAGCTCGGCTTGTTGCTCACGCGAAATCGAAATGATCTGAAATCCGAAGCCAGCTTCGCCGAGACCGTGAACGTCTTCTTTGACGACGTGCGCAACACGCGCCTTGAACGAGACAGTGCGCTTGTCGCCACGCAATTCGACATCGACATCGGTGCCACGCGAGATTGGCAACATCGAAGTGGCGGCGCTCAAGAAGAGTGCGCGCGAGGAAACTTTGCGTGTGCGGAACGAGTAGCGCTTGCCATCGGGCATACGAACGACGGCTTCGACGCTGATATAGCGGCGTCCCACCGAGGTGCGATCGCGCCCGGAGCGCGAATTTGCAGAGGTCTGCATCGACGGAAGCACCATCATCGTGTGATTTCCGGCTTCGCTACCTGCAGACGTCTTGTCGCGCGCGTTCGCGCTCGTGTTGATCATCGGCTGGAGATTCGTAGACGTGGGGCCGGCTCCCGCCCCTGTCGTGTGCGCCATCGTTTGCGCGTCGTCGTCGGCGTTCACGGTTCCCGCCATTGGGACGATCTCTTTGATGTTCTGCCCGCCCGCCGTGCGCTCGACACGTCCGACGACTTTCCTATCTGTCGGTGCTCTCGAGCCTGCGCCTGCGTTTTCTTTTCCCTGGGGCTTGTCCGTCGACATACCGATGAGGATAGCGGAAGCGATCTGCGCGCGGCTACTTTGTCTCGCGTGATTCGAGTGACGCGCATCGTCACTACACGTTGTGGTTTGCGGCGCAACTTTGTGGCGAACGAAGCGAGTGAACGTCGAGTCGAGAAGTCGTCGAGGCGTCGATTCGCAAACGATGTTCGAGGGCGATCGCGACGAGTGCTCACGATGACCCGCGAATTGTGGACTAACGGGCCACTCGATCGAGGGCGACTGCCTGCAGTTCTTCGAGTCCTTGCTCGATCGAGCGCTTCGGAACGAAGGCGAGATCGTGCGCGATCCTTCGGCAATCGAGCGCATAACGAAAATCATGACCAGGTCGATCGGCAACGAATTCGATGAGGCGCTCGTGCGGAGCATTTGCAGGGTTCACGCGATCGACGACACGAGCGATGCGTTTTGCGAGATCGAGGTTCGTGATCTCGCAGCTCCCTCCGACGTTGTAGACGGAGCCCGCTGGCGCGCCGCGCACGATGCGATCGATTGCTTCGCAGTGATCTTCGACGTGAATCCAGTCGCGAATGTTCGAGCCATCGCCGTAGAGCGGCGCGCGGTTGCCTCCGAGAAATGCGCGAAACATCGTCGGAATGAACTTCTCTTCGTGCTGCCTCGAACCGAAGTTGTTCGAAGAGTGCGAACGCGTCGCGAACACACCGAACGTATTCACGTACGCATGAACGAGGAGATCGCCTGCTGCCTTCGAAGCAGAATAAGGAGAGCGCGGCCTGAACGGCGCGTCTTCATCCCAGGGAGCATCGGCTGCACCGAGGCTTCCATAAACCTCGTCGGTCGAAACCTGGTGAAATCGAATGGGTCCTGTTTTCGAGGCTTCGCGCACTGCTTCGAGAAGCGCGAATGTCCCACGAACGTTGGTCTCCACGAAAGCTGCCGGCCCCAAGATCGATCGGTCGACGTGGGTCTCGGCTGCGAAGTTCACGACAAGATCGATCGCGTTCTCCGCGATCGTGCGAGTGACGAGCTCTTGATCGCGGATGTCTCCGTGAATGAAACTATGTCGCGGCGTTCCTTCAGGCGGAAGGTGTTCGCGTCGCCCCGCATACGTGAGCGCATCGAGCGAGACGACGGTGACGGCCGCGTCCGTCTTGAGCAGGTGGTCGACGAAGTGAGAGCCGATGAAGCCGGCGCTTCCCGTCACGAGAACGTTCGTGAAGGGTCGCGGCCGATTCATGCGAGCGCCGAGATGCGCTCGCGACTGCGCATCGACGCATGCGAATAGCGGCCCCACGCGAGAATATTGGCGGTGTCCCAGATCCAGCCAATCTCGCGTGTGCGTTTGGCTTCGTCGCCGTTGGCGATGCTTTGGAGCACGCGTAAGTCCAAGCGTGAAGCGAGCTCTTCGGAGGGGTTGTTGACGAGGTCTCGAACCCATTCTGCGAGAGGGCCCGTGAGCCACTTTTCTTGCGGAGGAATGAATCCCTGCTTGGGCCGTGTCACGATTTCGCTCGGAACGACGCTCGGAATCGCCGCGCGAAGAACGCGCTTCACTTGCCCTTCGCCGACCAAAAGATCCGCCGGCAAGCCGAATGTGAACTCGGCGATGCGATGATCGCAGAACGGCAGCCGGACTTCACGAGAGTGAGCCATGCTGAGCCGATCACCGAACCTGAGGAGAGACGACAGCATCGTGCGGAAGGAAAGCCGATAGAGCGTGCTCGAGAACGATTCGGTGTCGTCCCCGCGCAGCGAGTCGGGCACTTCCCAGAACTTGGAATCATCGAGCCAATGTTTTTCGAAAAGGCTCGCGCGAGTGAGCGTCGAGCGGCGCGTCACCTTGCGAAGAAACGGCAAGGTCGCGCGAAGGGGCGTCTCGTTGACGAGCATGCGCTTCGCCGAAAAAAGGTGCGGCGATTCGCCGAGCGCAGCCCGGCGCTCGTGATCGAATGCGAGAAACTTCCGCGCGCGAAAGAGATCGCGAACGAAGCTGAGTGAGATCGCATTGCCATAACCCGCGAGCTGCTCGTCGGAGCCTTGTCCGTCGAGAAGAACGACCGTCTCGTTTTGTTTGGCCAGCCGAAACACGCAGTACTGCGCGTACTGGCTCATCCCGCCAACGGGAAAATCTGCGTGGCGATAGAGGGACTCGACGTCTTCCAAGAAGCTCTGGGGCGTCGGCGCGACCTCGCGGTGCACGGTGCCGCAGCGCTCGACGACCATGTTTGCGTAGTGACCTTCATCGCGTGCTTCTCCGGGAAAGCGCCCCGTAAAGGTTCGCAGCTCTGCGCCGGGCTCGAGCTCGCGCATGAGCCCGACGATCGTCGACGAATCGAGCCCCCCGCTGAGACACGATCCGACGCGCACGTCGCTACGAAGGCGGAGACGGATCGATTCACGAAGCAAGTGCAGGAGCTCGTCGGCCGCGGACGACAGCGAACGCGTTCCGTATTCACCTCGGACGCGCCAATCGAACGCCCAATAGTTCCAAAGACGCAGCACCGTGACGCCGCGCTCGTCAATCTTCACGCTCATCGCATGCGCCGGAAGAAGCTGCCTTACTCCACGGAGCAGCGTTGCTTCGGAAGAGTCGAGCCAGGTCGAGTCGTGGAGTGCGTAGTTGCGAAGAACGCCGTCGTGAATCCCGAGATCCGTCTCTTCCAGGAGTGCGAGCGCCTTCACTTCGGAGGCAAATGCAAACAGACGCGGCGTGAGGACGTATTGAAACGGCTTCTCACCGAAGCGGTCGCGCGCGCAAAACAGCGTAGAAGAGCGCGGGTCCCAAAGGGCGAAGGCGAACATGCCGTTCAGCTCGGACAGGCAGTCTTCGCCCCATTCGAGATACGCGCGCAAGAGCACTTCGGTATCGCTCGACGAATGAAAGGAATGGCCGAGCCCACGGAGGCGTTCACGGATCTCGATGAAGTTGTAGATCTCGCCGTTGAACGTGAGAACGACTTCGGTCCTCGGATCGCGCATGGGCTGCGCGCCTTCTTGGCTCAAATCCAGAATCGAGAGGCGGCGGTGTCCGAGACACACGCGCCCGTCGTCGCTCAAAAAGAGCCCTTCGCCGTCGGGGCCGCGGTGCGCCTGAATTTGATTCATCCGCCGCACGGCCTCGGAATTCACCCTGGCGGCTGAAACTACGCCTGCGATTCCGCACATGGCTTCTTCCTAATACAACGACGTTCCGCGAGCGAGCGCGGAAGATTTTGCCGCCCACGGGCTCTTCGACCTACGATCCACCTTGGACCCGAATGCTTCTCAGTGACCTTCCCCTCGGGCTGCTTCGCGTCTTTCTGACGATTTTCGGGCTTCTTTGGGGAAGCTTTCTCAACGTCGTCATCTATCGCGTGCCGCTCGGGATGAGCGTCGTGTCGCCCCCGTCGCATTGTCCTGGGTGCGGAGCGCGCGTGCGTCCTTGGCAAAACGTGCCGGTTCTTTCGTACGTTTTTCTTCGCGGAAAAGCTGGGTGCTGCGGCGTTCCGATCTCTCCGCGCTATCCGCTCGTCGAGCTTGCAGGTGGCGCCCTCGCCCTCGCGCTTTTCGAAGTGATGCTTCACGGCGGCGCGCAGGCGCAAAACGAAGAGCTCGCCTCGTTTTTTGGCATCTA